>DATJOQ010000045.1:0-8403 GCA_035506935.1 Binataceae bacterium (SeqCode)
TCGCGATGTGGCTTGTGCGCCACGACGTCGCAGACCTGCGACGTCGCACCATTGCAGTTACGATATACGTGGAAAATATAATTCAGCTGCGCTCAAGATTCAGCGCTTCATAGCTAATCGTTGCTTATAACTTTTAGACGAATAGGAAATGCAACGACATTGTCATTGCCTATTTCCAACTGGCGTGACAGAGATCTCCTTCGAGCCGTAAGTTTATACTAAATACTGGTGCGCAACTTGCACCACGACTGGTTCGTGCGAATTCTTGGTCATGACCAGTCGGTGATGGAAGCGGCGCTCAAGGTGCGCTCGATGCGCGCCGACGTATTGGCGGAGAACGTCGCCAACGCTGACACCCCCAACTTCTCTCAACACGATCTGAGCTTCGACGGTGCCTTGCAGCAGGTGCTCGACCACGAACCTGCTGGCGATAGTCTTAACGAATCCGACATCAAGGCCGAAAATCTGCGCATCGATCGCAATGACATCGACCTTAATCAGCAAATGGGCCAGGTTTACGAGAACTCGCTCGACTATGTAGCAACCTTGCGTCTGTATTCAGATTCGATCGGCCGCATTCGCTCCGCAACCGGCAATAGTTGATATCGACTAAGGGGGGAAGCTGATGCCAATTCAGGGGATTGTCGGAGTAGCATCCAGCGCGTTATCGGCTCAATCGCTCAGACTCACGCTGATCGCGCAGAACCTCGCCAATGCGGATTCGGTATCGTCGCCGGAAGGCGGACCGTATCAGCGCAGGATCCCCGTATTCGAAGCGACCTCGCTGCCGGAGGAGAACGGCGAGTCGGCGGTCGGCGTAAAGGTCGCGGCGGTGCTTCGTGATCAGACTCCGCCGCGCGTGACTCACGATCCTTCCAACCCGCTGGCTGACGCCGAGGGCAACGTTTCGCAGCCCTCGATAAATCCGGTGCTGGAAATGGTGGATATGATGCAGGCCTCGCGTTCGTACGAGGCTAATCTGTCAACGCTTCAAACCGCGCACAACGTCGCGCTCAAGACGCTCGACCTTCTCAAATGAATCAGATCACCGGCATAGGATTACCGAATCTCGCGCCGATTACTCCGCAGCCGGCGGGCGGTGCGTCCACTACCAACGGCTTCAATCAGGTGTTCGACCAAGTGAACAACATCCTGGAGCGCGCCGATCAGATGGCCTCGGGATACGCCCAGGGCAAAGTCGGATTGACCGACGCGGTGCTCGCCGCTGAGCACGCGGACACGACTTTTGGCGTCGCGATGGCGGTGCGCAATCGGGCGCTGTCGGCTTATCAGGAAATCATGAGCATGTCGGTGTAGGCACTGGTTATGGAACAGATCCAGAAATTATGGACCCAGTTGGCCGCGGCAATTCGCAGCTTTCGCGAAAACAATCCCAAGGGTTTCACCTTGATCGTGGCCACCACGGTGGTCACCGCCGCGCTCGGCGCCGCTTTCTACATTCTCGATCCGGGAGCGCCAGTAATTCTGGCGAGCAATCTCTCTCCCGCCGATCGCACCGCGCTCGCGCTGCGCTTGCGCCGACACGGAGTGTCGTTTGACCTCGGCGCCGATTCGATCAGCGTCCCTTCGAGCGAGCTGCGCCAAGCGCAGGAACTGCTCGATGCGAGCCCCGGCTTCAATGGCGGGGAGAATGGCTTCGCGCTGTTCGACCATTCGACCCTGGGCCAGAGCGAGTTTGACGAGCAGGTAAATTATCAGCGCTCGCTCCAGGGCGAGCTCGAGCGCACGATCATGGATATCCATGGGATCGACAGCGCGCGGGTGATGCTGGCGATGGCGCAGCCGTCGCCCTTTGCGCTGGGCGCGACCGAGGCTTCACACGCCTCGGTGCTGCTGGCCACCGCGCGCGGCGCGATTATCGATTCAACCTTGGCCAGCGCGATCGCTCATCTGGTCGCGGGTTCGGTGCACGGCTTGTCGGCCGACCAGGTAACCGTAACCGGCAACGACGGCGCGGTGCTGTTTCCGCTTCCGCGCGGCGACGCCGCGACTGACGCGATGCGGATGAAGACCGAGCTCGAGCATCGGCTGCAGGAGAAGGTTTCGTCGCTGCTGACCTCGATCATGGGCCAGGGGCGCTTTGCGGTCGAAGTGTCGGCCGATCTCGACGCTTCAAAGATTTCGACCAAACAACAAATTTACGGCAACGGCGATCACACAATCGTCAGTGAAGAGCACAGCGTCACGCCCGCCGGCTCCAGCGTCGGTGGCATCCCTGGACTGACCTCGAATCTGCCCGCGGCCAGCGCGAGTCCCGCGGCCACCGCGGCGCCCGGCTCGACCCCGGTCAAAACCGCCTCGCAGACGCAGACCCCCGAGGCCGCGCGTAAAGATATCGTCAACTACCAGCCGTCGACGCGCGAGATAACCGAAACCAACGCGCCCGTCCGCGTACGCCGCCTTTCAGTGGCGGCAGTGCTCGACGGCACTTACGAGAGCGGTGAATTCAAGCCGCTGTCACAGGCGCGCCTGGAAATGATCAAGGGCCTGCTGGCGGCGGCGATCGGCGCGCAAAACGATCGCGGAGACTCGGTCGACGTACAGAGCGCGGCGCTCTCGCGCCCGTACGTGCCGCCGATGGTGATCAATCCGATGACGCAGCTGCGCCAGATGTTCGGCGGCAACATGCGCTACCTCTACGCCACGCTGGGCGCCGGCCTGCTGCTGATACTGCTGGTGCTGTGGATGCTGGTGCGGATGGTGAAGAAGCTGTTCGGCGGCAAGAGCGCCAAGGCTGAAAAGACTGCCAAGCCCGCGAAGGCGCCGAAGGCCGAACCCGCTCAGGCCGCGTCCGACACGCTCGAAGAATTCACCAGCGCGGAAAACTACACACCGCCGACTGACTATGTACCGATGGACGACTCGTCGGCGCCGCCGCTGGACGGCAGCTTCGAGCAGGTCAAGCAGCAGATCAATCAGGAAGTCGAGCAGGATCCGGAAGCGGCTGCCGCGATGATCCGGCGGTGGATCGGTTCTACCAATAAATCGTCAGTCGAAAGAGAGGCGGCATGAGTCAGACAGCCACAGTCTACAGCTTTCCCTCGCTGGGAGAAGTTCTTGGCGGCCATCGCGAACCGCGCGTCCAGAACGCGCCCGCACCCCAGACCGACGAAGAGCGTGAAGAGGCGCTCCGCAAAGGCTACGAAGAAGGTCTGGCCCAGGGCCGCGCCGCCGCGGAAGCGGAACTCGAGACGATCCGCCTGACCGCGCGCCAGGAAGCGGCCGACGCGGGACACGCCGAAGGCCTAGCCCAAGCCGAAAGTCCGCTTGCGGCGCTGAGCGAAGCGCTCGCGCAGGTCGAAAACGAGCGACGCCAGATGGCGCAGCAGATCGAGAATTTCGCCACCGAGCTCGCGGTATCGATGGTCGGGCGGCTGATTGAAGTAGATTCGGTGCGAGCCGATTTTATCGCGCGCATGGTTGCGAGCGCGCTCAAAGCCCTGGCGCCGCAGCGCCCGCAAGTGATTTACGTCAGCCCGGCCGATCGCGCCCTGCTCGAAGATCGGCTGAAAGAGCTGCCGATCAAAGAGGACGAAACGCTGAGCCCCGGACTGGCCCGCGTCGAGACCGGAAGCCTGTTCGTCGAAGGCGGAATCGAACACGCCTTCGAGCAGCTCAAGGCCGCGGTGTTCGAGGTTCGCACACGCCGCGTGGCGAAAAGGAGCAAGGCGTGATGCTGGCTGAATACGTCAAGGCACTGCCCGAGATCAATTTTCCGCCTTGCGGCAGGCTCACCCGCTCGGTCGGCTTGCTGCTCGAAGCCACCGGACCACATCTGCCGGTCGGCGCGCTCGCGCTGGTCAAAGATCGCGGTAACCAGGTCGCGTGCGAAGTCGTGGGATTCCAGGACGGCCGGCTGCTGCTGCTCGCGATCGACGAATCGCGCCAGTTATCGCCGTCAAGCCAGGTCGCGCCGCTTCATCTGACCTTCAAGGCCGGACCATGGCTGCCCGGCCGTGTGCTCGACGGTCTCGGGCGGCCGCTCGACGGCCAGCCGCTGCCGCGTGAGGGCGAAGAAATCGAACTCGATCCGCCGAGCCTCGATCCGATGGCGCGCGGGCTTACCGCGACACCGCTGGACGTCGGCGTGCGCGCAGTCAACGGGCTGCTGACCCTGGGCGTCGGCCAGAAAATCGGCGTGTTCGCGATGCCCGGCGTCGGCAAGAGCATGCTGCTGGGCATGATGGCGCGCGGCACCTCCGCCGACTGCAACGTGATCGCGCTGATCGGCGAACGCGGCCGTGAGGCGCGCGAGTTTATCGAAGACACACTCGGTCCCGAGGGCCTGGCCCGCTCGGTGGTGGTGGTAGTCACCAGCGATCAGCCGGCCCCGATGCGTCTCAAAGGCGCGTTTTTGGCAACCGCGATCGCCGCCTATATGCGCCGCCAGGGCCGCAACGTGCTGCTGCTGATGGACAGTCTTACCCGGGTCGCGATGGCGCAGCGCGAAATCGGACTCGCCAGCGGCGAGCCGCCCACCGCGCGCGGCTATCCGCCTTCAGTGTTCGCGGTGATTCCGCGGCTGGTGGAGCAGGCGGGAGCGGTCGGCGATAGCGGCTCGATCACCGGAATCTACACGGTGCTGTTGCACGAAGAGAACGACCCGGTGGGCGAGCTTGCGAAGTCGGTGCTCGACGGCCACATCACGCTCAGCCGCGAGCTTGCCGGTCGCGGCCATTACCCGGCGATCGACGTAACGAACTCGATCTCGCGTGTGGCTCATCGTGTGACCAGCGCCGAACACACGCGCAACCGCACCCGTTTCGTCGAGCTGTACGCGCGATGGCGCGACGCGGAGGAGCTGATCGCGCTCGGCACCTACCGGCCAGGCGCGGATCTTCGCGCCGACGAAGCCGTCGCGGTTCACGCCAAGCTCGACGCTTTTCTCAAGCAAGGAATCTCGGAACAGTTTTCGCTCGCACAGAGCATCCAGCAATTAGAAGGGGCAATCCAGTAATGACGAAACACGATTTGGTGAAGCGCTTGCTCAAGATTCGCGATTTTGAACTTCGCAGCGAAATCTCGGACCTCAAGTCGAGAGTCGCGGCTCTCGACGATGTCGAGCGGCAGCGAAGTGAAGCTCGCTCTGCCGCGGCCGAAGCTATCGATTCGGGCGCCGCGCTGACCGATCTGGGAGCGCTGGGCGAAGCCCGTCTGGCGAATCGCAGGCTCGCCGGCGCGATTCAGCTGCAGGTTGACGCGGCGAGCAAGAAAGTCGAGCGCGCCAGGCAGTTGCACGATTCGGTCAGCGACATGCACAACGAGCTGCGCGCGGCCAAATTGGCTCGCCAAGAGTACGTTTCCGATCTCGAGGCAGAGAGTTTCTTCGGCTGGCGCACCTCGCTGGAGCCGCGACGCTAGTCATGGCACTCAACGCATCCAGCGCGCTCGGCGGCCTCGCCGCCGGCCAAGTAAAGCCTGAGCACGATTCCGGCTCCAATAAGGACGACGACGCCTTCGACTCGGCCTTCAGCATGGCGATGTTCGCGATCCCATCTGCGATTGCGATGCCGGTTACAGCCGCGCAGCAAAAATCGGAGGGCGCGACCAACGCGTCAGCCGACGCAGTGGCGGTGGCAGGCGGCAATCGCTCGCAAGCGACGACATCCTTGAATCCACGCGACCTCGCGTCAGTCGGCGATCCAGTCGGGGTGTGGTCTCGATTTGCACACGCTGGCGACGCGTCGCTTGAGGACGTCGCGGATTCTACGGACAGCTCTCAACCGGCCGATGGAACGAGCGCGCTTCGAAGCCCGGCACTCGATGATAATAAATCGGGTGATGAGGCCGCCAATGCTCCGGCCCAGCAGACCTCCGTCGGGACCAGCGCGCCCAATTTTCTCGAGAACCTTTTCGGAGGCACGCTCGGCGCAAGCGTCGAAATCGAATATCACGCTAAACCAGGCTCTGAGCCGATCGCCGACGGCACCCCTGCAGCCGCCGCGCCGACTTCCAATCCGATCGCCGATGGCGCGCCGGCCCTGGGATCGTCGACTTCAGATCCGGCCATTGACGGCGCTCCGGTTTGGGCCAGATTAAAGCCGGTGCCGCTTCCCGATCCTTCGAGCGCGAGCGGCACGGCTAAAGCGACGCACCTCACGTCGCAATCAGACGCTGCGTCCAACTCAAATTGTAGCGGCGAAGGCGAGTCTCCCGAGCCTGCAATGAGCTTGGCGATAGCGTCAGGAGCTGGCGAGATATCAGACGCGACGCGCGCCCAGGCCATTTCGACAGCCGAGTCCAACAACGCACCAAGCAAACCAGCAGCTAACGCGGCGAGCCCTGCGGCCGGCAACAATACGGCATCATCGGCGGCCTCGAGCGCGGCTTCGCAAAGCGCTGCGAATGGAGCGACCCCGCTTTCCGGCCAATCCAGCGAAACTTTGATCGCAAACGCGATTCAACAAGCGGCCACTGCGAAGGATCGCGCCCCGGCTGATCTCGAAGTCAAGAATAATCCCGGTTCGAAGCTCTCGTCCGAGCCGGCGCCGGCGAATAATTCCGGCGCTGATCTCGCGGCTGCGCCCGCAATAGTCAAGGGGCCGTCCGAGATAACCGCGACCGGTTCGACGCAGCCCACCGGCGCTGTCGCGCCGACGCTACGCGCGTTCCCTACACCGCCTTCCGACGCACGAATCGCGAATCTTACGATCGATCTGGCCGGCGGCCAGACCACTCATGCGACGGTGCGCGAGAATGCGGGCGCGGTCGAGGTGAGAATCGTCACGTCAAGCCAGCAGAGCGCGCAGGCTATAAGCTCCGAGCTTCCGAATCTACGGCGCGCGCTCGACTCGGCCGGCCTGCAACTGAAAGCAGCCGACGTAAGCCATCACGGAAGCGATCAGAACGGCCGTGGCGGCAATCAGCAAGACAACCCTTCGCCGTATCGCCAGCCCGGCGATCGCGCGACTTTTATCCTAGAAGAGGTGAATCAATGATCACGACTCCAGCAACGGCAGCCTCGCCACCGACCGACACCAGTTCGGAGCTGCCTGCCGCAAGCACACTGACGTCGTCCGATTTCATGCAAATCCTGGTGGCTGAATTCCAGAACCAGGATCCGACCACGCCGGTCGACCCGACCGAATTTGCGAGCCAACTGGTCGATTTCTCGAACCTGGGCCAGCTCCAGAATATCGACGCCGCAGTTCAGCAGACGCCCCAGACCACGCTACAGAGCGCGTCGTCTTTGATCGGACGGGAAGTAGTCGCGGCAGGCAATTCGGTCGGCGTCAAATCAGGCGCGGCGACCTCGATTGTGTACTCGCCAACTACCAGCGACAGCTACACCGCTTTGGTATCCGACGCCAACGGCAATCAGGTGGCCAACGTATCGCTAGGGGATCTACAGGCCGGGTCGCTGCAGACCTTTACCTGGACTCCGCCTTCCTCAACTCCGGACGGCACCTACACGGTAAACATCATCAACAGCAATAACGCGAGCGTCCAAGGCTTATTGGAACAAGGCAGGGTGCAAAACGTGTCGCTATCTGGCAGCAACGTCGAACTCGACTTGGGCAATCTGGTGCTTTCGCAAAGCGCCGTCCAAGAAGTCGCGCAACCGTAAGTATTTAATCGGAGGGTAATTAATGTCAGGCGACACACTATCAATAGTTCAAACCGGACTTCAGGGCGTGGAAACGGCGCTTCAGGCGGTGAGCGACAATCTCGCCAACGCCAATACCACCGGCTACCAGTCAGAGAACGTCGACTTCGAGACCATCCTCGGCTCGATGGTAGGCGGCAGCCAGTTGGGCGGCGGCGTCGAAGTATCCGGCATCGATCGCGACTTCTCGCAAGGCGCGATCACGCAGACCAACTCGCCCACGGATATGGCGATCCAGGGCAACGGATTTTTCGTTTACCAGAATTCTTCGGGCAACCAGGTGTACTCGCGCGACGGTCAAACGGTGGTGGCCGCCAACGGCACTCTCGAAGGACCGGACGGGGCGGCTTTGCAGGGCTTCACTTTGAACGCGTCGGGTCTGCCCACGGGAATCCTGGGGGCGCTCACCATCCCGCAAGGGGTGCAGCCACCTACGGCGTCGGCCAACGTCGCGCTCAGCGGCAACCTCGATTCAACCAGCGGAGTTACCGGAAGTCTCACGACTCCGGTGACGATCAATCCAAGCGATCCGACGACTTATAACTCGTCCGTCAGCGTGCAGGTCTACGACAGTCTCGGCAATAGCCACGTGATGACGTTTTTCTTCCAGAACGCCGGCCCGGTTCCTGCCGGACAACCCAATGCGGGCGCCGAACAATGGAACTGGACGGCAACCATGGACGGCAGCGCCACTGGTCTGGGCAACAACAGCGGCTCGTTTGATTTCAATACCAGCGGTCAGATGGTATCGGGCCAGGTTCCAGGCGCGGCGCTTA
>DATJOQ010000046.1:0-5624 GCA_035506935.1 Binataceae bacterium (SeqCode)
AGCTCGCGACAGGGCGACGGCGGGGGCAGTGGTTATAGCGGCGGCAGCAGCGAGTTCGCCGGCGCGCGCAGCGGCGCTGCTAACGGCGCGTCGGCCGGCGAGGGCTTCGGCGACGAACTCGACGACGAGATCCCGTTCTGAGGTGGTGTAATTCTGTAAAGTAAAGCATCGCAGCGCCAACGCGAGCAAATGCTTTAATTTACAGGGAAAAGTTGGGCCTGGTACTGCGGTGCCGGGCTTAATTTTTTGTTCACATTCCGTTAGCACAGTTGGTGTAAAAATGTAAAATGCAATCGGCTCCAAGGCGGCATTTAGCGCGCCGGGCATTGGAAAAGCCATCGAAGCTTTACAAAATCCGGACGGCGGTTTGCGAGGACGGAGAACGAATTCCCCTCATCGTGGATGCGGTATCGGGCCTTCCACTGGTATCACCAAACCAGTACGTGCTCCGCGCCAGGCGAGCATCGCGTGAAGTTGCCACGATGGAAAAAGATTTGCGGAACATCGGCGTGCTCTTCGTTTGGGCAGAGGCGAACGGCATTGACTTGGAGAGCCGATTGCGCGCAGATGCGAATCTCTCCAATCGCGAGATTGACAATCTCATTGACGCTGCGCGACTCGATCTTAGATCAGTCGAGGACCTGCCAAAAGGCGTCAGAAGGATAGCGCCTCCAATTGTGAGCGATGAGACGTGGGCGGCCCGCCTGCTCACTATTCGCGACTATCTTGTTTGGCATCTCGACGAGGCGATGTCGGCTGCAGAGTTCGGTTCAATGCGGTATCAACATTTACGCGAGCGTCGCGATGCGCTGTACCGTAAAATCACATCTCGGATTCCGATCACTGGCCGCGCAAAAAAGAAAGGGCTGGAGCCTCAGCTTCTAGAGCGGCTATGGTCGATATCGCACCCCGACTCCGAAGAGAATCCGTTTCAACCCGCGCACCGCAGGCGCAATCAGTTGATAGTCGAGTGGCTATCGAAGCTGGGTTTTCGGAGAGGTGAGCTGCTAAAAATTAGGACTTCGGGAACGACAACCGCGCGGAACGCAACGATTTCTGTTACTCGTGAACGTGACGATGTCGAGGACCCTCGCCGGCACGAACCCCGCACCAAGACGCTCAGCCGTACCGTCCCCATCGATGACTCCGCAGCACGTATGGCCGACAGATATCTCGAAACGGAACGATCGCGAATACCGGGCGCCAAAAGAACTCCGTTCCTATTTGTTGCGCGAAACGGCAGGCCGCTTACACTGTCGGGCCTACGCGAAGTCCTGCGCCAGATTGTCCATCGCCATCCGGAATTCAAGGGCAAGCTTTCTCCTCACGCGTTGCGACGGACGGCCGCGGATCTACTTTGGGGCTATCTTCAAGACGCCACACATGACGACGATGAGCGGACGGCGATTTTCAACTACCTCATGGGCTGGACCGCCGACAGTAAGCAGAGCCAAGAATACGCGCGCGGCGAGATCGAGCGCAGAGCTACAAAGGCCTCGCTCGGGCATCAACGTCGTCTGTTTTCGAAGGATGGCGCGCGATGAGCGCAAGTGCAGGCCGACTCCTTGACGAGATCGGGCCATTTCGTGATAAGGCTGGCTTCCCCGTTGTTAGGGAAGGCGATAGTTGGCGGGTTCATTCGCTTGCGGCGCGCACCGGATTCCTTTTCGACTTTTCGATTCTTGATGATATGGATCTGAACGACGCTGAGGCGTTCCTAGCGTATATCCGCCATCGAATCATGACCGCTTCGGCTTCCCACGCCAGAAATTGTTTTGTTAAGCTGCGCAGCTATGTAACGTCATCGGACTATAGGAATGCTGACGAAGCGCTGATCGCGATAAACGCCTGGAAACGAACGCTCCGGGCGTCAGGGCAAGAGTATAATCTGCACTACGTCCGAGACTGGTATCTCTGGGCAAACGATCAGGACCTGGATGGCTTTGACGATGCTGATCTTCGTTGGTCGCTTCGACAATTGAAGATTCCTGGGAACGTAAAGGGCATCGCGGTTTTGCGCGAGGACCCAAACGAGGGACCGTTGTTTGACGTCGAAGAGGTGGCGTTGAAGGGAGCCCTACAGAAAGACTCCCGGCTGACGAGCGAAGAGGTGTTGCTCGTTTGGCTCTTTGTTAGTCATGGACCTAATCCCATGAACGTTGCGCTCCTTCGCGAGGAGGATTTTCGCAAGCGAGAGGCGCTGGGCCAAACGTTCTATGAGCTGAACATACCGCGGATAAAAAAGCGATGTCGGCATCGATTGGAATTCCGAACCCGCCGTCTTGACCCGTTTTTAGGCCAACTGATTGAAGAGCAGATTGCACGAAACCGAGCCAACTACCCGAGGCGCGGCGGCCCCCGACCTCTATTTTGGGCATCTACAACACGTCCCAGGGCGCGGCATTGGTCGGAGTTTGCGAATCACCTCAGCGCGCGCGAGATTAGCATCAAGCTAACGGAAGCTCTTGATCAGCTCAAGGTAATCTCGCCCGTTACGGGATTTCGATTGCACGTCACACCGCGCCGCCTGCGGTACTCTTTCGCCTGCCGCCTTGTTCAACAGGGAGCGAGTGTAGAAGAACTCGTGGATCTCTTAGATCACACCGACGATCAGAATGTGTTGGTGTATTTTAAGAATCGGGCAGCCCAGCGCAAAATTGATAAGGCAACAGCGGTCCAGTTTGGGCCCATTGCCGACCGCTTCATGGGACGCGTGGTTAAAGACGAAGTCGAAGCCGGCGGTGATCCAAGCAACAGAATAAAAACTTACAACTTGCTCGACCTCGGGACTTGCGATCTAGGCGCCGCATGTGACAAGTATCCCCCTCGAGCGTGTTATCTTTGCCCGAAATTCCTAGCCTGGAAGGATGCACCGCACGAGCGGTTCCTCGCTGAGACGATCGCTGTTAATCGTACTGACCCTCGAGGTAGTGTCCAGCTGGACGACGTTGTGCTAGCGATAGGTCAGGTGGTGGCGGCATGCAAGCGGTAGCGAAGCCGGCGGAACGCCCTAGTACGCCACTCGCCCAATTTGTGGGTGAAATGCGGGCAATCGCACCGTTCGGAACTATCGACTGGGATGATGACACGTGGGACGTGACAGATGCTCCAACTCGTGCGGCCAAACGTAGTCATGACAAGAAGCGCTACAGGCTCATCTTTAAGGCGTACGACCCGGTGACCAGAGCATATTCGGATTTGTCCGAGCCTTATGCGCAATTCAGCAAAGCGGTAATCTGTCAAAGGCACAACGATGCCGCGCAGACGCCTGGGGCGCATCGCGTGTCAATTCGCGCGCTTAGGTATCTTTTCGCTGCATTGTGCGAGGACGGAAGATCGAAACCGGAGGAACTCAGAATCCAGCACTTTCATGCGGCGGAAACTCTCGCTGTCGCCGCTGAGAAGCAATCGAGTGCGTACCGCGTATCGCAGCACCTGGAACAGATCGCTAGAGTTATTGAGCGGCGTCAGCTCGCGAAGGTTCGGATCTCCTATCGGGCGACATTGAGGAGATCCGAGACCAGATCGATTCCGGCGAAGATGCTGACCGACGAAGAGATAGATACATGCGGTGATCTTTGTGCGGCAATTTCGGCTGATAAAGAACGAAGTGCTGCTGACATCATTCGGATGCGCGTTGCGGACATCTGCGTGTCAGGCGGAATGCGAATCGGAGAGGTGTTGACGCTCCCCGAGAATACCGAGGTCAACGACGCTGAGGGATACGGCCTAGGGTATTGGCCCGAAAAAGGCGGCCAGATCCTCATAAGGCGTGTTCCGACGCCAGCAATCGAGATCGTAAAACGCGCGATAGAGGACCTGCGTACGGTGTGTGCCGGTGCACGACAGATGGCACGGTGGCTGCACGACAATCCCGGGCGTGTCTACTTCCCTCCGAACACTCCAGAGGAGCTGACCTACGAAGAAGCTGCGTCTCTCCTCGGGATCACAGCCTGGGCCGTCAAGGCCTTTACTAACAAGCATCGCCTCCGAAGTAGGAGGGACTGGTCGATTCCGGGCGGCCTTACATTCGTCTCACGTGAAGACCTGGAGCGAGCCCTGGTTTCACTTCGAGACGATCGGTTAGTAATTGACGCGCCCGGCGTGTATCGACAGAGGCTACATGAAAGCTTGATCGTTGCCTTTAGGCACGAGATGAAACCCGACGCGAGAACGATGAGGCAGCTGGTTGAGCCAGTCAACATTCAGCAGATCTCGTATTTCCTTGGGACAAAAAACGGGGGCGAGGCGACTTGTGCATTTAAGCGCTACGACATCAGACTCGCCAACGGCCAGCATCCAAGAATAACGACTCATCGGTTTCGCCACTGGCTCAATACATTGGCGCTACGAGGCGGCATGAATGAGCTCGAGCTCGCGCGCTGGATGGGACGTCGCCAGATACGCGATAATGCTGCGTACGACCATCGGACGACGGCCGAACGGGCGGAAGAAGCGCGCCAACTAATCAGAGACGGCAAGGTGGCCGGTGCGTTTGCCGACTTTTACGAGTCGCTCCCAACGATTGAGGAAAAGGAGCACTTCCTTCAAACGCACGTCACCGCGGCGCTGATGGTGCCGAATGGCGGTTGCCTTCACGACTGGGCGCAAACTCCGTGCAAGCTTCATCTGAGCTGTTTGTCCGGATGCCCAGAATACTATCGCACTATTGGTAGCGTCAGGGAGCGTGAGGCGCTGAAGCGACAAAGAGCCGATACGCAAGTGTTGCTTGAGCGCGCCAGAGCGGAGGTCGATGAGCAGACGTGCGGTGCCGGAAATTGGGTAGCGCACCTCGAGATCCAGCTGAAGAATATAGACAAAGGTTTGGCAGTGGACGCCGATCTGTTCGATGAGGGGGAAGCATGAGCCAGATGTCCCGGAAACGTTCGAAAGCGGCGGCAACGAGCGCTATTCGAATGGGCGATCGCGATGTCGACAAAGTTCTGAATGAACTCGACCAGTGGCTTCGTGGAGAACGGTCAGGCGTTCTTACATGGAAAGTCCTGGAGGACTTCGCGGGGTTCAGTCGCCAGACGCTGTCCAAGAAGTCCCGCATTGTCCAACTCTATGACAAGGCGAAGGCAACTCAGCGTAACACGGAGCGAACGCCACCAAAGTCGCCGGATGAGCGGTTCGCCAGGCTCTCGGCGGAAGTAGAGCACTTGCGCCGCGTTATCGATCGGTACGATGAGCGCTTTGCGCGCGTCGCGTACTGGTGCAATGCGAAGGGCATCAGCCTTTCTGACTTGATCGAGCCAATGCCCGCGCGCCATCGCGACACCGAGCGACAAAGAAGCAAAGAGCGAGGATTGAATCGCTGATCGTGACTCGACCGGTGGCCGCAACGATCTCCGCAGCGACGGCAGCGGCGATCTCGCTGCGGAGCAGCTCCGACGCTAGACGACTACGACTCCGAGTGCATCTGCATCGCCGCACAGGTGCATTGTAACGAGCTCCCGCCAAACTGTCATCGGAATCGCGATCTCGACGACGGCGCCGTTCTGTGCCGTGCTGGTGACGCTTAGGAGTCGCCACGTTGCATCGCCTTCGA
This sequence comes from Binataceae bacterium (SeqCode), assembly GCA_035506935.1. Taxonomy (GTDB): domain Bacteria; phylum Desulfobacterota; class Binatia; order Binatales; family Binataceae; genus DATJOQ01. The sequence continues at coordinate 5,552 of DATJOQ010000046.1, forward strand.
ACACGTCGCGGAGCACTTCGCTTAGATTTATGCTGTCCCCAGGCTCAAGCACCGCAGTGCATCGCAATCCAGC
>DATJOQ010000047.1:0-11339 GCA_035506935.1 Binataceae bacterium (SeqCode)
AACTTCTACTCTGGACGGTGGCGGCGATTCTTGTGGGCGTTACGGGAAGCGGAGTCGTCGATGCGCAGTCGGCAAGCGCTAATCGCTGGCGATGGCTCAACAATACCTACTGGTATGTACCGAACCAATATCTACTTGCGATCGCATCGAACCCCTCCGTGGGCGCGCCGCTGCCAGTATCCGATCAGACCGTGTATTACATTTCGAATTACAAAGCCGGATATTTCTGGGGGACGACGGCAGTGACCTATTATGCGGCCAACTCGGAACCTTCGTCTCCATCATGCTTGCAGTTGGTCGGATCGGTGACGCCCGAAGGAGAATTGCATCTGACGTTCACCCCGTTATCTTCGACAGATCCACAACCGACGATTGGAATCGGGACTATGACGCTCCAGGGCGGCGCCTGGACGATGGAAAATCAGATGTCCACAGAGCCGGCTGGAAATCTGCTGTTGACCCATTGGGCTTACATGTTTCAATGCAGCCCGGGCCAGCCTTGCTATCGTTCGCTGCCAGGGGTTAAGACTTCGATACCGGATTTTTTATCGCCTTGTTTAACGCAGCCTCCTGGATAGGCTCGGGACCGAAAACGTTCTGCTCGAGAAGATTTGTTCCCACTGCTTCCCCGTCGCGCGCTTTCGAATTACGATGCTGGTGGTGAGAATGAGCCACCCTAGCTCAGTCGGTAGAGCAGCTGATTCGTAATCAGCAGGTCGTCGGTTCGAATCCGACGGGTGGCTCCAGAAACCCGCCTCACGATGAATCGTTGCCGCATCATGGCGCGAGCCATCGCAGAGAACGAGCCAGTGCGGGCGAGCCATTCTCTCGTATCCAATCGCCGTGCGCGATGATCATCCGCTCGGCGTTCCAGGCGAGCGCTTTGCCAAGCGCCATGCGCGCCGCGCGGCGGTTCCAGAACGAGAGCCGCCAATCGCGCGGAGTACTACCCTCCGGACCCACCAGCCCGTCTAATTTCATGAGCGCGCCTCGCCAGCCCTGGAGGCTTGCCGGGTTCAATTTCTGTACGAGGTCGGTGACGATGAGCGAGCGCGAGGAGCGGTGAAAGAAGACGACCTCCTCCATCGCGAAGCTTCCGTGAAAGATCACTTGGTCGATGTCCCTTTCCCAGGCGGGATCGGGCGTATCACTCAATTCGCACGCGAACGTCAGATCGCGACGGCGGCGCGCCAGGCCGGGCGAGGCGTAAAGCTTTGCATTGGGCCACTCGCGCGCCCACTCTCCCAGGAACAGGTGATGAAGCTTGTTCGGTGACACAAGATGGCGCACGGGGCCGATCGCGTTGACCGCTGCGGCAAGTTGCGGACTCAGCGCGATAGGCGAGCACGCCCACAGATCTCCGTCCGCGAGCCGCACGAGGGTCATGCGAGTGGGATATGGGAACCCGAAGAACGAGACGTTTGCTCCGTCCGCAATCCAAATGTCGGATTCGACCTGGTTCAGCAACATCCCGCTATCGAGCTCAGGCAGATCCACTTGATGGCTTCGGAGCCCACCATTCTATTAAAGCAGGATCATTGCTCAACCAGCGTAATTTCGCTGTTTCCGAATTTTCTGTAGCGTGTTGATTAATCAATGACTGACATTGCGCCGATCGTTACTAGAATGCCTGACCCATCCGAGGATCCAAAAAATGCGCTGACCAAGCCGACAGGAACTGTCACACGCGTTCGCGGCTCGGTGGTAGACGTCGAGTTTTCATCCGAACGTCTGCCTGCGATCAATGACGCACTGGTGGTTCAGTCCGATGAGCAAATGCGCCTTGTGGTTGAGGTGCAGGAACATCTCGATCGACATACGGTGCGCGGCGTTGCGATGGAAAACACGGCTGGGCTGCGCCGCGGTGCAGCCGCCTGGCCCACCGGTGGCCCGATCCAGGTACCGGTGGGCGAACCCGTGCTCGGACGTTTGATCGATGTTCTCGGAGCCCCCATCGACGGATTGGGCGCTTTCGAATCGAGCATCGAGCGCCGCCCGATTCATCGAGCCTCGCCGTCTATCAGCCGCCAGGATCACGTGCGCGAGGTGTTTCATACCGGTATCAAGGTTGTCGACCTGCTCGCGCCTCTTGCGCGCGGAGGAAAGGCCGGGATGTTCGGCGGCGCGGGAGTCGGCAAGACGGTTCTGATCATGGAACTTATCCGCAGCACGGTGGAAAAATACTCCGGCATCTCGGTGTTCGCCGGCGTAGGCGAACGCTCGCGCGAAGGTCATGAACTCCTCGCCGAGCTGCGCCAATCCGACGTGCTCAAGCGCACGGCGCTGATCTTCGGCCAGATGAACGACCCTCCCGGTGCGCGCTGGCGCGTCGGGATGACGGCGCTGACGGTCGCCGAGTATTTCCGCGACGAGCTGCATCGCGACGTGCTGTTACTGATGGATAACGTCTTTCGCTTTGTCCAGGCGGGCTCCGAAGTGTCGGGCATGCTCGGACGCTTGCCTTCACGAGTCGGGTATCAGCCGACGCTTGCGACCGAGATTGCCGAGCTTGAGGAACGGATCACCTCGGTCGCGGGCGCCTCCGTCACGGCCATTCAGGCGGTCTACGTACCCGCCGACGATTTCACCGACCCTGCGGTGGTGGAAACCTTTCAGCATCTGGATTCATCAGTGGTGCTGGCGCGAGACATGGCGGCACAGGGGCTGTATCCGGCGATCGATCCGCTGGAGTCGGTCTCGGCGCTATTGGATCCGCGGATAGTGGGAACCGAACACTATGCGGTCGCTGAGGAAGTGCGTCGGACTATCGCCCGATACAAGGAACTGCAGGAAATTATCTCACTGCTGGGCGTCGAAGAACTGAGCCTGGAAGATCGCCGCACGGTCGCTCGCGCGCGACGGCTGGAACGGTTCCTCACGCAACCGTTCATGGTCACCGAGCAATTCACCGGCATCGCGGGGAAATCGGTTCCGGTTGAGGATACAATCACAGGATGCCGCGCGATATTGTCCGGTGAAGGCGATCAATGGGCTGAATCGTCCTTTTATATGGTCGGAACCTTTGAAGACGCGCGCCGCAAGGAGTTGGCCGCGAAAGCGCGCGAATCGATAAAACTATGAAGCTCGTGGTGAACACGCCGACCGCGATCGTCGTGGACGAAGAAGGTATCCGATATGTGCGAGCCGAGGACGCCAGCGGCTCGTTCGGCATCGAGCCGCGTCATGCGGATCTGCTCACAACACTCTCGGTCTGTGTGGTCAGGTGGAAAGACCGAATCGAGACTCAGCACTACGTAGCGGTGCGCGGCGGGATTCTTCGTGTTAAGCACGGCGACCTGGTGGAAATCGCGACGCGAGAGGCAGTGGTTGGCGACGATCTGGCCCTTCTGCATGATCAGGTTCTTTCCGCGATGACGAAGAATCTCGAAGCGGAAGAGTCGGCGCGTGCGGGTGCGATGCATCTTGAGCGCGCCGCGATTCGTCAGATCTATCGCTACCTGCGCCCCGCTGAGCAACCAATCAAAACCAGACCGCAAGAATAGCCTCGGAATGCTCGTGGTACTCGAAGATCAACCCGATCATCGCCTTCAACCAGAAGACCGAGCGTTAGGTGACGCGGTCGAGCGCGCCCATCATCGACGGGTGCAGTGGTTACGCAGCGGTGAATGGCCGCTCGGACGAGCGCTCGCGATGATGGGTCGTTTCGGATGGGCCATCGTGGTTCCCACCCTGCTCGGAGTGTTGATCGGGCGATGGCTCGATCGCGTCTTTGCCACCGGTGTAATGTTCAGTGCGGCCCTGGTCATGCTGGGCGCTGCGGCAGGTTTCTGGATGGTATGGAACGCGATGCACGTCGAATGATGAACGTCGTAACGATGCGAATTCTTCTTTTCGTAACGCTCGGCGGCGCACTCGCCACGGCTCATCTCGCTGCGCTCGATTGGAACCTCCGCCTCTATCTCGAAGCCCGCCGTGGATGGATCGCTTTGATGACTCATGTGGTCAGGCTGCTGGCAATCGCCGCGACCTTCGTCCTGATGGCTCATGAAGGAGCGCTGGCTTTATTGTCGGGTGCAGCCGGCTTTCAGATGATGCGTACGCTGATCATCAATCAGCGGACGCTGGGACTCGGCAAATCGTGACCCACTCTCCACTAGAGACTGCAATTTTGTTTTACATCGGCGCCGTGCCGATCGCGCGCACAGTGGTTACGACGTGGGGGCTGATGATCATCCTTGCCGCCGGTTGCTGGTTGGTCACGCGCTCTTTTCGGGTGATTGCCGAGGGCACGCAGGCGGTAATCGAAACCGTGGTAACGGGAATCGAGGAACAGATCCAGGCCATCGTCGGACGCGACCCGACCCCTTTTCTGCCCTTGCTCGGAACGCTTTTTATTTTTTTGGTTTTCGCGAATCTGTCGGGAATCGTTCCCGGTGTCAGTGCTCCGACCGCCTCCCTGGAAACTCCCGCGGCGCTCGCAGCGATCGTTTTTCTCTCGGTGCATTTCTTCGGCGTTCGAATCCAGGGGCCCATCCGCTATCTCAAAGGTTATCTCGAACCGAATCCTGTAATGCTTCCGCTTAACATCCTGTCGGAGATTACGCGCTCGTTCTCTCTGGCCGTGCGCTTGTTCGGCAACGTCATGAGCGACGAATTGGTGCTGGCTATCGTTCTGGCACTGGCTGGCCTGCTGGTGCCGATACCATTCATGGCGTTCGCCATCCTGGTTGGCCTGGTGCAGGCGTATATCTTCACGGTTTTGGCTGCGGTCTATATCGGGGGCGGCATCGGCGCAATTGCGAAGTGAGGGAGGTTCGGTGATGACGGTTCAGATGTTGAGCATTATCGGCGCGGTGGTTGCGGTAACGGTGGGCTCGATTATGCCGGCGCTGTCCGAGGGACGCGCGATCGTGGCGGCAATGGAAGGTATCGCTCGTCAACCCGAAGCGGCAGGTTCGCTCTCGCGGACGCTGTTCGTTGGCTTGGCGATGATTGAAACGATGGCGATTTATTGCCTGGTGGTGGCGCTGCTGTTGTTGTTCGCCAATCCGTTCGTGACGCGATGAATTTCAGTTGGTGGACATTCGCGCTGCAGGCGGCGAATTTCCTCATCCTGGTTTGGCTGCTCCAGCGTTTCCTCTTCAAGCCGGTCAAGGCGATCGTCGCGCAGCGCAAGGAGGAAGTCTCGCGCGCGCTCAATGAGGCATCAGAACAGCAGGCCGCTGCCGAAAAGTTGAAACGCGAGATTGAAACAGCGCGCTCCGCAATGGCCGCAGAACGGCTCAAGATGATCGACGAGCAACGCGTGCTATTGGACGCGGAACGCGCAAAGATCGTCGACCAAGCGCGGCACGAAGCGGAAAAGATCAGAGATCAGGCAATCCGCAGCCTCGACGAGGAGAGAGCGCACGCGCGCGAAGAACTGATGAACAATACTATCGAACTCGCGGCCGGGCTCGCTGAAAGGCTGCTGCGCGAGATCGCGGTGAATTCGCTCGAGCGGCCTTTTCTGGGACGTGTGATTGACTACCTTGACCGGATGCCCGATGAAGAGCGCGCGCGGCTTTTACCGCGCAACGGCGCCAGCACGGTTTTGGTGACCACCGCACACCCGCTCGACACGCAAGAGCAAGCGGCGTGGCAGGAGCAACTGACAAAAAGACTCGGCGTTGATTTGACCGTCGGATTCGACGCTAATCCCGCGCTCATCGCCGGCACCGTCGTAACCTTTCCGCACGCCATCCTGAACTTTAACTGGCGCGACAGTCTGACGCTCGCACTCAAGGAACTTCATGCCAACCGACAGCCTCGCTGAATCGGTCGGCGCGCGGCTGCTCGACGCGCGCAAGGCGCTCAGCGGGCTCGAGCTGGAACCCCGGCTCGATTTGATCGGGCGGGTCGAGCGGGTCGGAGACGATGTCGCCAGCGTCAGAGGCCTGCCCGACGCGCGTCTGGGCGAGTTACTAATGTTCGAACGCACGCAGGGAGGCGATCCGGTTGCGGGTATTGTCCTGACTCTCGATCCCGATCTTATCGGATGCGCGATGCTGGGCAGGGCAAGCGGCATCGAAGCGGGAAATCTGGTCCGCGGCACCGGCACCGTCGCGCGCGTGCCGGTCGGGGAGCAGCTCCTGGGCCGCACGGTCGATGCGCTGGGATTCCCGCTCGACGCAGGCGCGGCGATCGGCGCAACTACCACTCAGCCGGTCGAAAAGCCGGCTCCTCCCATCATCGATCGGGATTTCGTCACCACTCCGCTCAACACCGGACTGCTGGTGATTGACGCGATGGTGCCGCTGGGACGCGGGCAGCGTGAGCTGATTATCGGCGACCGCGAAAGCGGCAAGACCGCGATCGTTATCGACACTATGATCAATCAGCGCGATACCGACGTCGTATGCGTGTATTGTGCGGTGGGACAGAGAACCTCGTCGGTGAGTCAGGTGATTGATGCAGTACGGCGCTACGGAGCTCCGCAGCGATGCATTTTCGTCTTTGCCCCTGCCAATGACCCTCCCGGTGTCCAATGGCTGGCCCCGTACGCGGCGTGCACCATGGCGGAGTACTTCTCCGAGCGAGGCGGCGATGCGCTGCTGATTATCGACGATCTGAGCAAGCACGCCGTAATCTATCGCCAGTTGTCCCTGCTGCTGCGCAATCCGCCGGCGCGCGAAGCCTACCCCGGCGACATCTTTTATATCCATTCCCGTTTGTTGGAACGCGCGGCGAAGCTGAGCCCGGCGCGGGGCGGTGGTTCGCTCACCGCGCTGCCGGTCGCGGCAACCCAGGAAGGCAACCTCTCGGCTTACATACCAACCAACCTTATCTCGATTACCGACGGTCAGATCGTTCTCGATCCGCGTCTGTTCCATGAAGGTCAGAAACCCGCGGTTAACGTCGGCAAGAGCGTGTCGCGAGTGGGTGGCAAGACCCAATCCGCAGCCATGCGCAAACTCTCCGAAACCCTGAGACTCGAATACGCGCAATTTCTCGAGCTCGAGATCTTCACCCGCTTCGGCGGCATGGTGGACGAGCGCACCCGCATCATTATCGAGCATGGCCGCCGGATTCGAGCGGTCCTGAGCCAGCCGGCGTATGAACCGCTTTCTCTCGCCCATCAGGTTGCCCTGCTGGTGGCGATCGACCAGAAGCTGATCGATAAAGTCCCGCTCGATAGGATTGGTGAGCTGCGCAACCAGGTCGCGCAACGGCTGAAGACTTCCGCAGCGGATCTCGGGACGCGGATCAACCAATCCGGCGATCTCGTCGCCGACGACCGTGCTTCGATGGTGGCCATGCTCGCCGAAATTGTCCAATCCTTGAGTGGTAATATCGTCCAGGCCGGATCATAGCGATGGCGCAGGAGCGAGAGATCGCGACCCGGCTGGTCTCGCTCGGCCAGTTGGGGGAAATCGTCGCGGCGATCCGCGCGATGGCGGCGTCGCAGATGCAGCAGGCGCTGCGCTCGCTCGACGCCATCCGCAAATACTCCGAAATGGTTCGTGTCGCGCTATCCGATGCCGCCAGCATGTTACCCGGCGACGGCGTCGTGTCATCGCCCACAAACATATCGCCTTCGGCCCTGGTGCTGTTCTGTGCGGAGCACGGGCTCTGCGGCGGATTTAACGAGCATCCCTTGCGCGTCGCGGAGCAGATCCTCGCCGACAAACGCAGCGATTTTTTGCTGATCGTGGTCGGCTCCCGTGGCGGGCAGATCTGTCGCGAGCGCGGTTTGCAGCCGGACCTCGTACTGCCGATGGCTACCCGCTGCGCGGGCGTGACCGCCGCCGCGCGGCGTCTCGCAAACGAGATCTATCGTAACCTGAGCGAGCGGCGAATTGCCGGGCTTGAGATGATTTATGCTCAACACGCAGGCAGCGAATTGGCGCGGATCGAACGTCAGCGGCTTTTACCCTTGGCATCGTCGCTGATGGAGCAGCGGCCGATGCGAACGCCGCCCTTGATTAACCTCAACGCGCGCCGTCTGTTCGACGACATCGTGTCCGAGTACTTCTTTGCCGCGCTCGAAAACGCCGCGATGCAGTCCTTCTTCGCAGAGAACTCAACCCGCTTCCGCACGATGGAAGCCGCTCATCAAAATATCGATAACAAGACCGAGGATCTTACAAAACTGGCGCGGCGACTGCGCCAGGAGGCAGTAACAACCGAGATTCTCGATTTGATCAGCAGTACCGCGGACTTGTCGTTGCGCTGAGGGCTGATGCCAAAATGCCTATTGTGTAACCGTCGACAGTGCCAAACGTAAGGCGTTTCGCATAACGCCAGATATTCATAGAATTCAGGAAAGAGCGAGGTGGACAACAGGATCGGCAATATGGACAATCGACGGGCATTTTCTGGCGCAGGAAGAGATCTGGCACGATAGTTGGCCCGTCTGAAATCTGTAGAACCCACAGGTCTTGCCCGGAAATCAATTGCTTTGCAGACCGAATCATCCATCAGCAAGTAAAGATAACATGCGAACCGCAGCGATGATCTTCTGTCTCGCGTTGTCTTTACTCGCCGCCAATACGGCCGCGGCCGCCAACCTACCTGTCCGGCATATGGCTGCAGGAAGTCCACGATGATCCAGCTCAGACTTTCCCGGCTGCGGCTCGGTATTGTGTCGATCTTTATGATAGCCGCGATCGCCGTCTGCGGTTGCGGCGGATCGCCCGGGGCCAGCGAATCGAACGATCAACCCGCGCCCCAGTTCCCAAAGCTGATTCGCCAGGCAGGAAAACCTGAGCTGATGGACCTCGGACAGGCCGGCGTGCCCGGCATGACCTACACCACGATTGGTGCGGTGGAGCTTCCCGGCACTCTGGAAACCTCAGGGCAGATCACTTTCGACGATCGTCGCGTGGCTAATATTATTTCGCGCGTAGCCGGACGCATCGAGGAGGTTCGGGTCTCGCAATGGGACTACGTCCGGCGCGGGCAGCCAATCGCGACCTTGTATAGCCCTGACATTATGACCGCCGAGGCCGAGTACCTGCAGGCCAAGGCGATTGTTCCGAAACTCGCCGGTACCGGCAACGACGATTTCGCGCGCTCGATGCTCGAAGCTTCGAGGCGAAAGCTCGAGCTGCTCGGTATCGAACCCGATCAAATTGCAAAAATCGAAACCGCGGCGCCGAGCTTCGTCATGCGCGCACCAATAAGTGGAAACATAGTTCAAAACCAGGCACTGCGCGGTTCAGCGGTTAGTCCAGGCGACATTATGTACTCACTCGGCACGCTCGAAGACGTGTGGATCACCGCAGATATTTATGAAGACGATCTGTCGCGAGTTCGGGTCGGACAGCAGCTCCAGGCCGTCACCACTGCATATCCCGATGAAGTATTCCATGGCGTGATCGCGAGAATCAGTCCGAACGTCGATCCGAATACTCATACCCTTCAGATCCGATGCCAAGTTAAGAATCCTCAGTTCAAGCTCAAACCTCAGATGCTGGCGCGAGTGACTATCATAGTCCGCCCCGGCACGGCAGTGCTGGTTCCGCTCGACGCTCTCATATTCGAGACTAATCAATACTATGCATTTGTAGACGTAGGACGTAACCTGATTGAAAGACGGACGGTAGTCATTGGCAATTGGGACCAGGAAGGCTATGCGAGGATAATCTCGGGCCTCCAGATTGGCGACCGAGTAGTCACTAATCAAACCATCCAGGTAAACGCCCTGTGGCATCAGTCACACGGCGAAAGCTCCTAGCAGCGCCGGGTTGCGCTCATGATCCAGCTATTGATGACATTGGCGCTGCGCGAGCGTGTGGTGGTGATCGGCGCGGCCGTTCTGCTGGTACTCGCTGGCATCTACTCCTTTACCCAGCTTGATATCGAGGCTTACCCCGATCCGGTTCAACCGATGACCGAAGTGCTCACCCTGCCCACCGGGCTGAGCGCAGAGGAGGTTGAACGCCTGGTCACCGTTCCGACTGAGTATGGCTTGAGCGGGATGCTCCATCTTACCTCGATGGAGTCAATTTCACTCTACGGACTATCCGATATCCGCCTCTACTTTGATTGGGACAGCGACTACGAGTTCGATCGCACGCAGACCATAAATCAGTTGCAGTTCGTCACTCTGCCGCAGGGAATCCAGCCCGGGTTGTCGCCGGAAAATCCCATCGGCGAAATCTATCGTTACACGGTTCAAGGCCCGGACCACGATCTGGTCAAAGAGAAAGAGGTCGAGGACTGGATCTGCGAAAAACAGTTCAAAACCGTGCCCGGCGTGCTGGACGTGTCGGGCTTCGGCGGCCTCACGAAGGAATATCATGTCGAGGTCGATCCGCAGAAGCTGAACCACTACCAGGTCCCGCTTTCGCAGGTGATCAGCGCGATCCAGAACTCCAATACCAACTCTGGCGGCAGCTATCTGAACGTCGGCGAGCAGGCGTTCGATGTGCGAGGCCTCGGACTGATCAAGAATCTCAGCGATATCGAGAACATCACGCTGACCTCGAACAAATCAACCCCGATCCGCATCAAGAACGTCGCGGACGTGTCTGTCGGATGGGCGCCGCGGCTCGGCATCGTCGGCATGAACTATCAAGACGAGGTAGTCGAAGGAATCGTCTTGATGCGCAAATACGGCAACACACTCGCGACCTTGAAAAGAGTCGAGAAGAAAGCCCAGGAGCTCAACACGACTGGGTTGCTGCCGAAGGGTTACAAGGTAGTACCCTACTACAACCGCACTGGCCTGGTTTACACCACGCTGCACACCGTCCTCGAAAATCTGCTGATGGGTATGGCGCTGGTGTTCATCGTCCTGATTTTCTTCCTCGGTAACTTGAGAACCGCGGTGATCGCGGCGATCAACATTCCGCTCTCGATGTTCGGCGCGTTCATCTTGCTCTATTTGACAGGCACTCCCGCGAACCTGCTCTCGCTCGGCGCGGTTGACTTCGGAATCATAATCGATTCGACCATCATCGTGATGGAGAATATCCATCGCCATCTCACTACGGGCCCTCCTGAGTCAGAGGATACTTTCAATTCGATTTTGAACGCATCGAAGGAAGTCGGCGGCCCGATGTTCTATTCTACGCTGATTTTCTTGATCGCATTCCTCCCCCTGTTCACGATGCGCGGAGTCGAGGGCGCGATTTTTTCTCCGATGTCGCATACCTACGCCTACGCACTGACTATCGCGATCCTGTTGGCCGTTATGCTGTCGCCCGTGTTGAGTTCTTTTTTGCTCCACAAGGGTATGAAGGAGACGCACAACATTGTCTGGGAGGGGTTCCATAACTTCTACCACAACCTGTTCGTGCGAATTCTACGCTGGCCGAAACTGACGCTCGCGGTGATAACCCTGATCATGATCGCTGGATTGTCTTATTTTCCACGTCTGGGCGGTGAATTCC
>DATJOQ010000048.1:0-3751 GCA_035506935.1 Binataceae bacterium (SeqCode)
CGTCCGCGTGCGCCAGGGCCAGATCGTCGCCTTCAGCGGCTCGACCGGCGAGTCGACGGGCCCGCATCTCCACTACGAGATCCGGATCAACAAGACCCAGGTCAATCCGCTGCTCGTGAAGGTGGCCACCGGCCGCAAACTCGCCGGCCACGACCTGCGCGCCTTCACCAACCAGCGCATCCATGTCGACCTTGAGCTCGCCTCGATGCCGCTGGAGGGCAAGGTCGCCGACAGCGCCGCCACCGACCTGCGCGCCGCGAAGGACTGAGGACGCTTTCCGGTTTCGACGGCGCGCCAGACGCGCCAACTGCCGCTCCAGCCTGAGTTCGGCCAGGTGGAGCTTGGCCTCCTCCAGCAGCACCCGCGTCTCGCGGATGAAGGCGCGCGTTTCGCGCCGCCGGGTGCGCGCGGCAGCTGAGCGCTGCCCATGCTTCCAGGCATTCCGGTTGCCTTTCGGCGCTCCGGCTCGCTTCTTCAGCGCAACATAATTGTTCGCCGGATTTTCGATTTCGAGGCTTTTGTCGGCGGGCGTCAAATCCGAGTTCCTAAAATGTTCCTACATCCTCAGATAGGACTATCGACCTCGCTTGTCAACCTTCTGGTTGTATCTTCCCGGCAACAACGTCCCCTGTCATCCCCGGCGAGCGCCGCGACAGTCAGTTCGTCAGCAGCTCGACCGCCAGCCGCTCGAGCACCGGATCGATCTTGTACATGTGGGTGTATTGCAGCATCTGCCGCGATACGAGGCGCAGCCGCTCGGAAAACGGCAGCGCGGCGCGCGGCGCGATCAGCGGCTGCTTGAACGGCGCCACGTCCAATCGCTGCAGCTCGAACGCCATGCTGATGCGCGACTCCGCCGCGCGGGGCGAAGTGCGGCTGCCCCAGTGCATCACCGCCTGATTCCAGATGAAGAAGTCGCCGGGCGCGGCCGGCAGCGCACGGATCGCGGGCAGCTCGAACTGCATCCGCGCGTCGTTGTAGGTGCCGTAAGTCGGATCGCGATCCGCCGGCACGATGTAGATGCAGCCGTTGAGCGGCGTGGACTCGGTGAGCGGGATCCAGGTGGTGAGCGCCTTGGGCGCGCCGCCGGGCAAGAGCGAAGCATGGCCGCGGTCGCGATGCGGCTTCCAGCCCGCATCGTCCTTCGCCGGATCGACGTTCCACACCCAGAAGTCCGGCAGCATGGCGTACTTGCCGAGCAAGGATTCATAGAGCGCGTTCAGCCGCGCGAACGGCGCCCAGAACTCGTCGAACAGGAATCCGAAGACGGGCGAGATGTCCTCCGCCGACAGCGCGCGCACGGCGGTGGCCATAGCCTTGGTGTCGACGCCCCAATCGGTGTTCGTCTGATGGATATAACCCTCGCGCTTGATCAGCGCTGCGATCTCGGCGGGGCGCTCCGCCGGAAGATCGATCGACGCGAGATCCCGCAACACCGCGCCATCGCCCAGCGTCAGCGAAGGCGCGAAGCTTCGCCAGTAATCCGGATCGGTGAACCGCCCCGCCTCGATCATGCGCGCGATTAAGACCGAACCGCGCGGATAAGGAAAGGGCGGGTCTTCTTGGGGCGCATCCGGCTATTTGCCCGGTACATGAATCCGGTTATCGTCCGGCTACGGCGATTAGAACCCGCCAATTCGTTAAGCGGCACGCTCCCGACAGAGCGGCTTTCGCACGCGCATGCGTGCGTCTCCTATGTCGGGAGTGTGGTGGAATAAAACACCCGCAAGGGGAATACATCACATCGCGCTTAACGGCGTGGTTCTAGCTCCCGGCACCAGAGGAGGACCGCGCATGGAATATTCGACGCAAAAGTTGCAAGCGCTGCGGGCGGCGATCGGACGGAATATCCACGATGCACGCATCCACCGAAAGGTTCTGCTGAATCGATTGTCAGGAATGACCGGCGTTTCGTCTGAACTACTTGACCGCTACGAGCTTGGGAAGAACGAGATACGGCTTGAGGAAATACTAAAAATCGCCTGCGCGCTAAAAGTGAAAGCGCATTCGTTGCTGAACGACGACATTAAGTGAAGTGCTGTAGACTTATGGATGCGCGTCTATGACAAATTGACGGCGTCCGCGGTGCTTTTGACCAGACGCGCAATATCCTCATCGCTCATGGCACCCACAAGCGCCTTCCGAATAATCACACGCAAGATCATCGTGTCCGTGGATTCCGAGTCATCGAAATTGGCAGTCCTGTCTGGGTCCAGTTCTGGATCAGTAGTTGCCATAACTTCTTTGATCCACCACCGAACTACCTTCAAATAGATTGAAAACGCCGTAACTACATCGTGTAGCGCGATAGCCTCCACTTTATCATCCGCCACTATCCGAAATAGATCGTGGCCGATCTCGTTTCGCAGACGGTAGATGCGCTCGACGTCATCGAATTCCGCTTTTGTGATCGCTCCTAAATCGTGGAACCAGTACAAGGCGGCCCTAAATACGGTGTTGTTGTGATCGCCTGGGTTCCCCCTGCCCTTTTCCCTTATGAGATTCTTGAATTCTTGCCCCCGCGTATACAGCAGGTCGCCATCTTTAATTTCAACGTGATCGGAGAAAAAGCCATCGACTTGATCGACGATGTACTCCTTAAACCTCTCAAAGATTATTAGTAGCAATCCTGAATAGATCAATTGACGACGGATTTCGTCACCATCACCTTCGAATGCGACGGTGAGTTTTTCGATTGACTGAGGAGGATTCACTAGCTGGCCTATATCTCGAACGACTTAGCTTAGAAAAAGCGCGCCGCCACACATGCGGCGGCGCGCCTTATTGCCTCAATGTATCGCCCTGCTCGGCGCTTCGAACTCGATCTCCTCGCCCTGGCCGGCGAATTCGATGCCGTTGAGGGTGAGGCCGTTCTTGCCCACACCGACCGTAACATGCGCGCCGTCGCCGATCTTGCCTTCGAGCAGGAGCTGCGCGAGCGGATCCTGCAGGCGGCGCTGGATCACGCGCTTGAGCGGCCGCGCGCCATAGACCGGATCGTAGCCGGCATTGGCGAGCCATTCGCGCGCACGGGCGTCGAGATCGATCTCGATCTTGCGGTCGGCGACCAGCTTCTGCAGGCGGCCGATCTGGATGTCGACGATATGGTCCATATTCGCGCGCGTCAGGCGGTGGAACAGGATGATCTCGTCCAGACGATTGAGGAATTCCGGGCGGAAGTGACCGCGCACCGCCTGCATCACCTGCGCGCGGGTCGCGGGCGTCTCCTCGCCCACCAGGAATTCGGTGCCGAGGTTGGACGTCAGGATGATCACCGTGTTGCGGAAATCGACCGTGCGGCCCTGGCCATCCGTAAGGCGGCCATCGTCGAGCACCTGGAGCAGCACGTTGAACACGTCGTGATGCGCCTTCTCGACCTCGTCGAACAGGATCACCTGATAGGGCCTGCGCCGCACCGCTTCGGTGAGCACGCCGCCCTCCTCATAGCCGACATAGCCCGGAGGCGCGCCGATCAGCCGCGCCACCGAATGCTTCTCCATGAACTCGCTCATGTCGACGCGCACCATCGCGGTATCGTCGTCGAACAGGAATTCCGCGAGCGCCTTGGTGAGCTCGGTCTTGCCGACGCCGGTCGGGCCCAGGAACAGGAAGCTGCCGATCGGCCGGTTGGGGTCCTGCAGCCCGGCGCGCGAGCGGCGCACTGCAGCCGAGACCGCGGCCACGGCCTCGTCCTGGCCGATCACGCGCTTCTTGAGCGCGTCCTCCATGTGCAGCAGCTTGCTGCGCTCGC
>DATJOQ010000049.1:0-7938 GCA_035506935.1 Binataceae bacterium (SeqCode)
CTGGTTACGAAGCGGCCTACGATGTCGACCGCGATCGCTTCGGTAACGCCAGCACCGGATTCAGCGGCGGCGCCCCGGGATTCTCGCCCTTCAGGACCATCCCCGGTCTCGCGCTCGGAGCGGGCTATCTCCAGACGATTAACGCGGTCTTCGGGTCCAATTACAATCCCAAGCAGTTTATGATGCAGGGACCTTTGGACTACGGCGTTCCGATGCCGATCGGCCCGGGCATCTCCTACCTGAATCGCCCGATCTACGGCGACTGCAAGCAATGCCAGAACGTAAACGTGCCGCTCAGCATGTTGCGCTGGGAAATCGACGACAACAACGACAACTACTATCCGGTGCGCGAAGGCTACTTCGACATCCGATGGTTCTTCCACGGCCAGAACTGGCTGCGCTTGGGCAAGCAGCAGGTGGTGTGGGGCAAGGCGGACTTCTTCCGCTTGCAGGATACCGTCAACAACGTCGACTTCGCTCAGCACTTCAACGTCGAGCCCTTCGAAGACACCCGTATCCCGAACTGGAGCGCCAGCTTGCAGCATCGTTTCGGCGATATCGGACCCGCCCGCGACGTCGCGCTCACGGGAGTGTGGAACTTTGATAGGTTTACTCCGGTAGGCCTCGGACAGGGCGGACAGCCGTGGGCGACCAGCTTCGGCCAGGCGCTGCGATCCTTCAGCTTCACCGGCGACACTTTCGAGCATCTGTTCAACAGCCCGGGTGCCGGCGGCTACGGCAATCCGACTCCGGGATCGACCTACTACAATTTCATTCACGGCTTGCGCCCCGGCAATTATGCTCAGTTCGGTCTGCATGAGTTTGATATGCCGAGTTACAACTTCACGAACATGGGCTATGGCGCCAAGCTCGATTGGGAAAACGAGACTCCGCAAATCCGTTTCGCCCTCACCGATTACTTTGCCCCGGGCGATCCGGCTTTCAGGTTCCACGAGGTCAACATCTTCCAGGGCTTGGGAACCTCGTCCCAATTCGCGACTATGTCCAACTGTCTGAACAACCAGGGTGTAAAGTCCGGAGCTACGGCCCTCGGCCCAACCTACTTCGTGCTGAATCCCAATTCGCATCTGGGACGATGCGCCAGGCAGCTCGGCCTTACCAACTACCAGTTGATGGAGACCTTCGGTGCCGACGGTGCTTCGTCGGTTGCCTTCCACAAGGACAACACGCTGGGACTCTCGTTCGACTACTTCGAACCCGAGAGCGGCTTGGTCATCCGTGCTGAGAGCTCGTGGATTCACAACGCTCTGATCAACGACAGCACCAGCTTCGACCTCACCAACAACAACGACATTCTGCAGTGGGTTATCGGTGCGGACTCCCAGTTCTTTATGCGCTTCCTGAACCCCGACCGTACCTTCTTCGGCAGTATGCAGGTGTTCGCTCACTACGATCCGCATGCCAATAGTATCGGCCGTATCGGCGCGACGGACCGTCTGAGCAGCTACATTTTCACTTCGTTTATCCAGACTCACTACTATCGCGACCAGATCATCCCGTTGCTCTTCGCGGCAGAAGATACCAAGGGCACGGACGGCGAAATCGGTGGCAACGTCGAGTGGCTGATCAACGACCACTGGTCATCCTCGGTCGGTTTCACTGCGTTCGTCGGCAAGGCGAACGTCTTCGACCTGACTGCTGACTCTCCAGTCCATCCTGGTTGCGGCGCCCCAACCTTTGGTGGTACCGCGCATCCGCCCTGTACGCACAACCAGTCCGTGTTCACCGAGCAGTTCTTCGGCTTGACCCAGGAACCGCTGGGCGCGTACCGCAACGTGTACGACGAGATCTGGACGCGTCTGCGCTATCGCTTCTAGTACGCAGAAGCAGGGTTACTGGAAAACCATGGGCTGAATACGATACGTATACTAACCGAGAGGGTTCACTGAAATTCAGGACCCTCTCGGGGAGCCTATGGCCAAAACCAATCTGTTTGTGGCCACGGTGGCAGCGATAATGCTGACCACCGTGGTTGTCGTTTCAGCCAAAACCACGGTCGAATCCAAGACCACGACCATCGAGCAGATGGTCACCGCCGGCAAAATCGCCGACGCCGTCCAAAAGCTAAAAAGCCAATATAAGTTCGATACGCCCGCCGGTCTCGAGGCGCTGCGCGGATTTTCCCTGGCGGTATTGCATCTGGGCCTGAACGAGAGCGATCCGTTCGAGAAATGCTACGTCGCGAGCGCCCTCGGCGCCAACGGCGATCAGGATACCACCAAGATTCTAGAGGCGGCTTTCGTATCGCCCGATCCGGGTCTCAAAATGGCGGCTATCGACGGCTTGGGCGACATGAACAACGGTATCGCCGCGGCTGCGCTGGAGCGCCTTTACCATTCGGCCGACGCCTACGGCAAAAGGCTTTTGGTCCAAGGCCTTGGTCAGCTTGACGATCCCCAGGCCATGGCTGTTCTGGTTACCGCGGCCGGCGAATCTGACAACGACACTCGCCTGATCGCGGTTGAAGCGCTGGGTCGTCTGCACGACACCAACGCGCTGCCCCAACTGCATCAGATGCTCGCGACCGAGCAGCAGCCATACAATCAAATTATGCTGGCGCATTCGATGCTCTTGCTGGGTGACAACTCGGGTACCGACCTATTGCTCAAGGCGGCGAGCACTTCGACCAATATCGATTATCGAGCCGCGGCTATTATGGCGCTAGCCGACGCCCGCGACGCGAGCATCGCGGAACAGCTCAAGAAGATGCTGGCCGATCCCGAACTCGAAGTGCGGATGGCTGCGGCCGCCGCGTTGACCCACTACAACGACGACGAGGGACTGCCCGTGCTGCGCACCGCGATGGAGTCGCAGGATTCCCGCACGCGTAGTGAGGCAGGCCAGCTACTCGAGCATCTCAACTACAACATCGCCAGGAGCACGGTGTTCGCGGCGCTCAACTCGAGCGACCAATCGCTGCGGATGTCGGCGATCCACGTGCTCGGCACGTCGGGCGGCGAGGCGGCGGTCGAACCGCTGACCAACATCCTGCGCACCGATCCCGATCCGATTATGCGCGCCGACGTTGCCTGGGGCCTGGGCCGGATATCCAGCCCCAAGTGCATCGATCCGCTGCTGCGATTGGTCACCGAGACCGATCCCGCCGTACGCTACACCGCGGCCGACGCTCTCACCCGCACCGCCAATCACCTGCTGGCCCATCGTCCTCCGACGCAAACCGCGAGCAAGGGCCACTCTTGAGTTCGCGCTCGCTGGCTCTATAAGCTGGAAGAAAGACATAGAGAGTCTTAGGATCAACCCGTGGGCCGAAGGGCCCGCGGGTTTTTCTTTCTGGCGTCCGAGGAGGACATCCCATGACGATCGGACTCAAGGAACAAACGGTCAAAGATGCGAAGAGCTTGGCCGACGCTCGCGCGCGTCATCGATGGCAAATCCCCGCCGACTACAACGTCGCTATCGATTGCCTCGATCGCCATCATGATTTGCGTGACAAGATCGCGCTCTACTACGAGGACGATCAGGGCCACAGCGAGCAGTACACTTTCGGCCAGATGATCGCGGCCTCCAATCGCTTCGCCAATGCGCTGCGCGGGATAGGCATCGATCGCGGCGACGTGGTCGCGATTCATCTGCCGCAGCGGCCCGAAACCGCTATCGCCCACATGGCGATCTATCGTCTCGGCGCGATCGCTCTGCCGATTTCAAAGCTGTTCGGTCCCGACGCGCTCAAGTACCGGCTCGAGAACAGCTCGTCCAAGGCGATTCTGCTGGAAACCGAGAGCATGCCCAAGATAGCCGAGATCCGAAAGCAGATTCCCACGCTGACAAACGTGATCGTGGTCGGCGGCAAAGGCGACGGCCTGAGCTTCGACGAGCTGCTGTCCAAGGGTTCCGACGAATTTCGCATGGGCAAGAGCAACGCCGAAGACCCGTTCCTGCTGATGTACACCTCGGGCACCACCGGCGATCCCAAGGGAGTGCTTCACGTATCGCGTTACGTGCTCGGCCACAATGGAATGGATTACTCCTACAACTTCTTCCGTCCCGGCGATCTCTATTATAGCCCGGCGGATTGGGCCTGGGCCGGCGGTCTGCTCGACGGCTTGCTCTCGATCTGGCCTTACGGCGTCCCCGTGCTCGCCTATCGCAGCTCCGCGCGCTTCGATCCCGACGTCACTTTACGCCTGGTGGAAAAATACGGCGCCACCGTCGGGCTCTATCCGCCGACCGCGCTCAAGTCGCTGCGCGAAATCAAACTGCCCCGCGAGAAATACAGGAATCTCAAGCTGCGATGTATCGTGAGCGGCGCCGAGCCGGTCAGCCCCGAATTAGCGCGATGGGTCGATCAGGAGCTGCGCGTCGAATTCAATCAGGCATTCGGCCAGACCGAGGCGAATTACTTCATCGGCAACTGCTCGGTGCTGGAGAAGCCGCGCCTCGACGCGCTCGGCAAGCCGTTTCCCGGTCACGACGTCGCCGTCGTGGATCCCGGCGGCGTGCCGGTAAAAACTGGCGAGGTCGGCGAGATCGCGATCAAGCAAAACGATCCGGTGGTGATGAAGGAGTATTGGAAAAATCCGGCCGCGATGCGCGAGAAGTTCGTCGGCGAATGGTGCGTCACGGGCGATCTGGGCCACATGAACGACGAGGGCTACGTCTTCTTCCAGGGTCGCAACGACGACGTGATCAAAAGCTCCGGCTATCGCATCGGTCCGGCCGAGATCGAAGCCAAGGTGATGGAGCATAAGGCGGTGGCCTCTTGTGCCGTGATCGGTGTCGCGGATCCTCAACGGGGACAGGCGGTTAAGGCGTTCGTCAAGTTGCTGCCTGGGTTCAGGCCGAGCGAGGCGATCATCGTGGAAATCCAGGCGCACGTGAAAACCCGGCTTGCGGCGCACGAGTACCCGCGCGAAATCGAATTCATCGACGAGTTCCCGGTTACCGTGACCGGCAAGGTCAAGCGCCGCGATTTGCGCGAGCGCGAAGAACACCGCCGCCGCACCGCCGCAAAAGGACAGGGCTGAGCTTCGGGACGAGATCCATCCGCGACCGGGGTATTTTTTGTCATCCTGAGCGCAGCGAAGGATCTTGCGCGCTCTTGCGCGGGTAAATCTCTGCCGCGCCCAAGCAGACGCCCGGAGGACCGGGCGAGATCCTTCGCTTTGCTCAAGATGACCAAGACGAGCGCTCACGTGCAGTACGTGCCTGGCGGCCGCGCCCTGCGCCTCGCTGCCCCCGCCCAACCTCAAGCGTCGATTTGCCGGATCGCCGCCTCTTTTGCTAAAGCCCTAAATACTCGTTGAGACGAAGGAACTAATAGCAAACCTCTTGACCAAATAAGCGTCGCTGCCGGCAGAGTTCATGCCCGCTTAATCCGCTCGCAAAAGGAAGGGAACAATCATGGCGACAAAACCCGCTAGCTTCCATGAGATGCTCAAGGATTCCCCCAAGAACTGGGGTCGATGGGGCGCGAACGACGAGCTTGGCGCGCTCAACTTCCTGACCAGCGAGGAAGTCCTGCGCGGCGTCAAATCGGTCAAGCATGGCAAAGTCTTCACTCTCGGCGTGCCCCTTGCGCGCCCCCAGGGCGATCCGCTCTATCCCTCACGCTCCCAGCCGATTCGCACCATGGCGATGGACAAGGGCTTCTATCTGAACGGGCGCGCCACCCCGATGGCGGGCGGGCTCGAATACGCCGATGACATTATCGTGATGTACCTGCAGGGAACCACCCAGTACGACGCGCTCGGCCATGTCTGGTACGGCGACAAGATTTATAACGGCTACGACGCCAAGACCACGATCGGCGGCTTGCAGAAATGCTCGGTGCAGGCACTCGCCGAGCACGGAATCGTCGGCCGCGCTGTCTTGCTGGACATCGCGCGCCTAAAGGGAAAGGCGAGCTTGGATATGGGCGAGCGAATTACGCTCGAAGACATCAAGGCCGCCGAGAAGAAACAGAATACCAAGATCGAAAAGCATGATATTCTGTTGATACATACCGGATGGCTCAAGAAGTTCTACGACGGCGGCTCAGCTGCGATCTTCCCCAACGGCGCCTTCAACGAGCCGGGATTGGGCTACAGCCCCGAGCTGGTGAAGTGGTTCTACGAGATGGAAATCCCGTCGATCGGCAGCGACACTATCGGCAGCGAGCAGACCTTCCACGACGAAAGCGGCACGATGCTCGTGTTACACATGGCGCTGCTGTGCCATCTGGGCGTGGTCTTCAATGAAATCGACTGGACCGAAGATTTGGCCGCCGATTGCGCGAAAGATGGACAATACACGTTCCTCTTCGTTGGCGCTCCGCTCAAGGTTGTCGGCGGCGCCGGTTCGCCCGTCAATCCGGTTGCGATAAAATAAAATCGTGACGCGGCGCGCGCAGAGGTCCCAAGTTCGGTTTGAGAGGCAACACAATGGCAGAATCGGCAAAGATGGCTCCATCATCCGCTAAGGGCTCGCTGACCGGGGTTTCGGTGGTCGAGTGCGGCGAAGGCGTCTCCGCGGCTTACGCGGGGAAGCTTTTGGCCGACCTCGGCGCCGACGTAATCAAAATCGAGCCGCCCGCCGGCGATCTGACCCGCCGCCGCGGTCCATTTCCCAAGGACGCGCCGCATCCCGAAAAGAGCGGCCTGTTCATGTATCTCAACGCAAATAAGCGCGGCGTCACGCTCGATCTGACGCAGAGCGAGGGCAAGGAACTGCTCGCGCGGATGCTGGCCAAGGCCGATATCCTGGTGCATAACGTGCCGCCGGCCAAGCGTGCCGCCCAGGGCCTCGACAGCGCGGCGCTGACCGCAAAATATCCCTCACTGATCGTCACCGCGATCTCGATTTTTGGTGACAGCGGCCCTTACGCAAACTACAACGGCTACGAGCTGACTTCGGTCAACGCCGGCGGATGGTCGTTCCTGAGTCCCGGCGCCTCGCCGTTCGCCGATAAGCCGCCGCTCAAGGCATTCGGCCAGCAGGGCGATTTCCAGGGCGGTGTGCACGCCGCGATGGTCACTCTCGGCGCGTATCTCACCCGCCTCAAGTCGGGCAAGGGCCAATCGATAGAGGTCAGCGAGCAGGAAACCGTCGCTGGAATCCTTGAGATGAACTTCATGCACTGGACCTACGCCGGCCGCGAGACCTCGCGCCTGGGACAGCGATTACTCGGCCCGTGGTTCATTCTTGACTGCGCCGACGGCAAGATTTTTGTACTCTGCGTCGAAGAGCATCAGTGGAAATCGCTGGTCGAGCTGATGGGTAATCCCGATTGGGCGCAGATGGATATCTTCGCCGACCGGCTCGCGCGCGGCCAGAATCAGGATGCGCTCAAGGCCCTGATGAGCGAATGGGTCAGCACCTGGAAGG
Organism: Binataceae bacterium (SeqCode); assembly: GCA_035506935.1. Taxonomy (GTDB): domain Bacteria; phylum Desulfobacterota; class Binatia; order Binatales; family Binataceae; genus DATJOQ01. The sequence continues at coordinate 7,345 of DATJOQ010000049.1, forward strand.
TGCAGGATCTTTTCCGCGAGGGCCAGAAGCGCCGCATCCCGTTCGCCGCGGTTAACCGGATGAGCGATCTGTACAACGATCCGCATCTGCGCGAGCGCGATTTCTTCATCAAGCAGAACCAGCCCGAGGCGGGAACTTTCGAAGTTCCGGGCGTGCCGTTCCAGTCGCCGACCTCGCCGCGAGGCTTGCGCCGTCCCGCGCCGCGTCTCGGGGAACACAGCGAAGAAGTCTTCTGCAATCAGCTCGGCGTGTCGCGCGATCAACTCGCCAAGCTCAAGCAGCGTCACGTTTTATAAAAGGAGTGCCTAGCGATGGCCGATCTGCCATTGAGTGGTGTCCGCGTACTCGATTTCACCTGGGCGTGGGCTGGACCGTACTGCACGATGCAGTTGGCGCATCTTGGCGCCGAAGTTATCCGCCTCGAGACCGCCAAGCGCCCATGCGTCACACGCGCGATTCCACCGTTTGCCGATAATCAACCGGGGCCCAATCGCGCCGGTTATTTCAATCAATACAATCAGGGCAAGCGCAGCGTCCTGCTCAATCTGGCCAAGCCGGAAGCGCAGGAAATCGCGCGCAAGTTGGTCGCCCGCT
>DATJOQ010000050.1:0-5379 GCA_035506935.1 Binataceae bacterium (SeqCode)
CGTCAGAAAATCAACATTACGCCAGAACAGATCAATGCTTACTATGCCGCCCACAAGCAGGATTACACGGTTTCCCAGGAACAATTTCAGTTGGCACAGATTCTGGTCGCGGTGCCGGCAAACGCTACCGCGGCGCAACGCATAGCGGCCCGCAAGAAAGCCGACGCATTGCGCAAACGCGCTCTGGCGGGCGAGGATTTCGGCGATCTGGCGCGCCAGAATTCCGACGACGATTCCGCTGCCAAAGGCGGCGAGCTTGGCAGCTTCGCTCCCGACGATATCCTTGACCAGGTCAGAGTTGCCGTCGCCAAGCTCAACGCCGGCCAGATTTCAGAGGTGGTGGAGACCAGTCACGGCTTTCATATTATCAAAGTCGAACAGCATCAGCGCTCCGGTGTGAGGCCGCTCAGCGAAACGCGCGAGGAGATCCGCGCCCGCCTTGAGGACGAGGCCACCGAGGATTATCTCAAGCACTACATCAGCGAAGACCTGATGAAGGGCCATCACATCGAGACGTTCCTCTAACCGATGACGCTCAAACGAACGCTGGCCCCGCTGGCGATCAGCATGGGCGATCCCTCCGGCATCGGGCCTGAAGTAATCCTGAAAGCGGCCGCTCATCTGGCGCGCAAACGGCCGAGCCCAGCTATCGTCGTGATAGGTGACTTGGGCGCGATGGCTGCTGCGGCAGAGCGTCTGGGCGACGTACCGAAGCCTTATACGTGGAAAGCTGATGCGCGGACGAAGCCGCTCTCGCATGGGCTGCCGGTGCTGAACCCGAGTCGGCTTTCGGCCGCGGCGATACGGCCCGGAAGGCCGAGCCTGGAAGGAGCGAAGGCCGCGTACGATTACATCGTGACCAGTGCAAAGATGGCGCTCGCGGGCGAAGCGTCGGGCTTGGTGACGGCACCGATCAACAAGGAATGGTTGAATCGCGCAGGCTTCCATTTCGCGGGTCATTCCGAGTTGCTGGCGAAGCTCTCGCGCACGCGCTTGTGGCGGATGATGTTCGCGGGCGATCAGCTCAAGCTCGTGCTGGTGACGGTGCACGTTGGCCTTGCGCGCGTATCCCGAATGCTCACGCGCGATCGAGTCTTTGAAACCATCCGGCTGATCGACCAGCATCTGCGCGCGGAGATGGGTATCGCGAAGCCGCGCCTGGCGGTGCTGGGTTTCAATCCGCACGCGGGGGAGAATGGACTGTTCGGCGACGAAGAGATTCGCGCGATCGAGCCCGCGATTGCCAAGGCCGGGCGCCTGGGGATCGACGCGCATGGTCCGCTCCCGCCGGATACCGCGTTCATTCGTCACAATGACGTCTTCGCTTTCGACGCAGCGGTGGCGATGTATCATGATCAGGGATTGATAGCGCTCAAGACTCTCGAGTTCGATCGAGCAGTGAATATCACGTTGGGGTTGCCGCTGGTTCGCACTTCGCCCGATCACGGCACCGCGTACGATATCGCGGGTACCGGCAAGGCGAATGCGGACAGCATGACCGCTGCGATAGAATATGCGTGGCGCGCCGCTCAGCGCCGTCAACAGCGGGCGTTGCGCGCGGCATAAAGTCGATGGCGGATCGGATAATCATCAAGGGTGCGCGCGAGCACAATCTCAAGAACATCGATCTCGAGATCCCGCGCGACCGGCTGGTGGTGATAACCGGGCTCTCTGGTTCGGGCAAGTCGTCGCTCGCCTTTGACACCATCTATGCAGAAGGCCAGCGCCGCTACGTGGAGTCGCTGTCCGCGTACGCCCGCCAATTCCTGGAGCAGATGGAGAAGCCGGACGTCGACTCGATCGAGGGCTTGTCGCCGGCGATCTCGATCGAACAGAAGACCACGTCACGCAATCCGCGTTCAACGGTCGGCACGATCACCGAAATTTACGACTATCTGCGCCTGCTCTTCGCGCGGGTGGGACGCCCATTCTGTTATCAATGCGGACGAGAGATCGCGCCGCAGAGCGTGCAGCAAATAGTCGACCGCATCATGGCCTGGCCCGAGGGCACGCGGATCCACGTGCTCGCTCCGATCGTGCGCGGGCGCAAGGGGGAGTACCGCAAGGAGCTCGCCGACCTGCGCCGCGCCGGCTTCGTGCGCGTCAGCATCGACGGCAAACTGCACGAACTCGGCGAGGACCTTCAGCTCAACAAGAACCAGCGCCACACGATCGAAGTGATCGTCGACCGGCTGGCGATTCGCAAAGGTATCGAAAAGCGGCTGTCCGATTCGCTCGAAGTCGCCTTCAAGTACGGCCAGGACCTGCTCAAGATCGAACGACTCGAGGACAAGGGCGAGCAAGCGACTTATTTCAGCCAGCGCTTCGCATGCGTCGAATGCGGAATCTCGTATCCCGAGATCACGCCGCGCATGTTCTCGTTCAACAGCCCGCACGGCGCTTGTCCCACCTGCTCAGGAATCGGCTCCGCGATGTACTTCGATCCCGAGCTAGTGGTGCAGAACGAGGATCTCAGCCTCGCCGACGGAGCGATCGCGCCATGGGCGGCGCAGAACATGATGCCGGTGCTGGAATCGCTCGCGGCGCATTACAAGTTCGATCTCGATCAACCGTGGAAGTCGCTGCCCGCCAAGGTGCGCAAGGCTATTCTCGAGGGCTCGGGCAGCGAGGAGATCGAGTTCTTCTATCAGCGCGGCGAGCGCCGCCAGGGCTATTCGCAGACCTTCGAGGGCGTGCTGGCGTGGCTCGATCGCCGCTACAAGGAAACCGAGTCGGAAAGCATCCGCGAAATGCTCGAAGCCTACATGAATATGCGGCCATGCCCGGAGTGCAAGGGCACGCGGCTCAAGAAAGAGAGCCTGTTCGTACGCTTCAACGGGAAATCGATCAATCAGGCGACCGCGATGTCGGTCAAGGAAGCGCTGCAGTTTTTCGCCGCGCCCAAACTGACCGCGCAGGAGGCGGAGATCGCCAGGCTGATTCTGAAGGAAATCCGTGAGCGGCTGGCGTTCATGGCCGACGTGGGGCTCGATTACCTGACGCTCGACCGCGCCTCCGCGACGCTGTCGGGTGGCGAAGGTCAACGTATCCGGCTCGCCACGCAGATCGGATCGAGCCTGGTCGGCGTGCTGTACATCCTCGACGAGCCTTCGATCGGACTTCATCAGCGCGACAACGCGCGATTGCTGACCACGCTCAAGCGCCTGCGCGAGTTGGGCAATACTGTGTTGGTGGTCGAGCACGATCGCGACACCATCCTCGAGGCGGATTACCTGATCGATATGGGTCCGGGTGCCGGAGTTCACGGCGGCTACGTCGTGGCGCAGGGCACGCCGCGTGAAGTGATGCGCAATTCCGACTCGCTGACCGGCAAATATTTATCGGGCAAGCTGGAAATCCCGGTGCCGACGCGAAGGCGCCCGCTGGGCGGAAAATGGCTCACGATTAAGGGCGCGCGCGAGAACAACCTGCACGATCTGACGGTCGCGCTTCCGCTCGGCGTGATTACCTGCGTCACCGGCGTTTCGGGTTCGGGCAAATCGACGCTGGTGCTGGACACGCTCTATCGCGCGCTGGCGCAAAAGCTGAATCGCAGCCATGAACGCGTCGGTGCCTACAAAAATCTGGAAGGCGTCGAGCATCTCGACAAGGTAATTCACGTCGATCAAAGCCCGATCGGGCGCACGCCGCGATCCAATCCCGCCACCTACACCAATCTGTTCACCCATATCCGCGAGCTGTTTGCGCAACTGCCCGAAGCGCGGATGCGTGGTTACGGCCCCGGACGTTTTTCCTTCAACGTCAAGGGCGGGCGATGCGAAGCGTGTCAGGGCGACGGCATCATCACGATCGAGATGCATTTCCTGCCCGACGTTTATGTCTCGTGCGAAGTGTGCGGCGGCAAGCGCTACAATCGCGACACGCTTGAAATTCAATACAAGGGCAAGAATATCGCCGAGGTGCTCGACATGACCGTGCTCGGCGCGCTCGAGTTCATGGGCTCGGTGCCGGCGATTCGCAACAAACTCGAAACCCTGCGCGACGTCGGCCTCGGCTACATCCATCTCGGGCAGTCGGCCAACACGCTCTCAGGCGGCGAAGCTCAGCGCATCAAGCTCGCCAAGGAACTGGCGCGGCGCGCCACCGGCCGCACCTTGTATATCCTCGACGAGCCGACTACGGGTTTGCATTTCGACGACATCAAGAAACTTCTCGACGTGCTCGGCCGGCTCGCCGATACCGGCAACACGATCGTGATCATCGAGCACAACCTGGAAGTGATTAAGACCGCCGATTACGTGATCGATCTCGGGCCCGAAGGCGGTGATCGCGGCGGCGAAGTCGTAGCTAAAGGAACGCCCGAGCAAATCGCGGCCGTACCTGAATCCTATACCGGCCAATTCCTGCGGTCCGTGCTCGCGCATCGCGCCGCGGCCTAGGATCCAGCCTCGATCTGTCATTCCGAGCGGAGTCTGCCCACTCGGCTACGCGCAGGACAGGCTCCGCGAGAAACCGACGCGACAGGCTCCGCGAGGAATCGACGCGACGCGATTCTCCCAGTCCGCTAACGTTCTCGGAATATAATCGCTCCGCGTTGATCCCTCGGCTGCACATCGCTTCGCTCGGGATGACAGAACTGATGACTCTTCCTATTAGGACTCCTTTTGAATCGCGCCGTCGTAAATAATTCGGCTCTCGACAATTCTCGCGAACGACGGCAGCTCGTGCTCGACCAGGCTGCCGTTGGGCATGATGTGATTGACGCTGTGGCCGAGCGCGAGCAGGCGATCGGATAGCAACCGGCGATGGCATCGCCACCACAATCCCTCGGCGCACATGAAGGCTGTGGTGGCGCCGGCGGTTTCTTTAAAAAACTCCTCGAAGCCGGTCTGAAACTCCGCAGTGTCCATGTAATCTGCATACGCGTGGAAGGCGGCGTTCTGCCATGCGACGTGCGGCGAATCGGGCCGCACTCCATGGCGGCGTCCGCCGAGCTGCCCGAACCATCGATAGCGAATGCTCGCTTCGGTCAACGAGCGCTCCAGCTCAGCGGAATTGAAATGAGGATAGCGCCGCGATTTGGGAAACGCGCGTACGTCGGCCAGGATCGCGATTCGATGCTCGCGCAGCAACTCGATGAAACGTTCAATCGGATGAGTCGAATGGCCGATGCTGTAGATCAGCAAATCAGCATCCGCGGGCGATAATCAGTGCGAAGTGTCGCTCGCGATGTTGAGCGCCGCTTCACTCTGATTGGCCACGGCGACCAGGATGAACGAATCCGGATGGAGGAATTCACGCGCGCCCTTTTGCACGTCCTCTTTGGTCACGGCAGCGATAATCTTGGGATAGTTATCGGCGTAATCAAGGCCCAGATGGTAGAGCTCGACTTGCAGCATGAAGCTCGCGATCGAGCTT
>DATJOQ010000051.1:0-3702 GCA_035506935.1 Binataceae bacterium (SeqCode)
TTCACCTGAGGCCACTTGCCGTGGCGAGAGATGGCGTAGATTGGACCGCGATGCCCCTGCTCATCGAGTGCAAGCGCAGTGTCCACGGCGGTGAGACCGGTCCCGACTAGAAGAACAGACGCCTGGGGATCCAAGTTAGCCAGCGCGTTCTTCGACCAGGCCGGAACAGTCGGTACGCCGTATTGCTCGAGCCGATTGGCTGAAGCTTGATGACCCAATGCGAGAACCAAACGATCGGCAACTATAGCGATGTCATTGCGAAGCGTTATCCGAACCGTTTCATCCTGCACTTCGACGCGGGTGGCTCGCGTCCGATAGTGATCGATAGATGCCAGGCGCGAGGCTTCTCCTTCGCAGTCATAGAGTGTATCGGCAAGATAGTCGCCGTAGAGCGATCGGCTCGCAAAGGACTGCGGTCCGTAATTTCGATCGGAATTCTTGCGCAACCATCGCAGGAAATGGTCGGGCTCATCGGCGAACGCGCTCATCTGTCCTGCTGGCACGTTGAGAAGGTGCCCAGCTACTTCCGTCGAGTAAGCGATGCCGCCGCCGAGGTTCGCCCGCGGCTCGATGATCACGATTTTGAGTGGAGAGGTTGCATTTCTGAGAAGCTGGATGGCCGTCAATGCGCCGCTGGCACCGCCTCCGATAATCGCCACTGTCGGGGTCAGGCCACGATAACGCGCTCGACGAATCAAATCGGAGCTCATTGAAAATCCTCCACTGGAGCACATCCGCCAGGAACCAAATCTAATTTACTCAATCAATTGACTAGACTAAAGGCGCAAGCTACGCGCAAATCAAGGAGGGCGCAAGCGGGTTTCGAGAAAAATCATATTGGTAATGAGCGCATGATGGTGATAATGGCTCTGAGAAACACCCCCGGTTCTTGTCGAGAGCGACCTTGACATACTCGCCTTCTTAAACTAGTAACTTGATGGACTTTATCAAATACTGGACGAACCCAAGCTCCTGCACGCTCGGAGACATGAATGCCGTATTGGTACGAAGACAACTCCAAGTCGATTGGGCGGACTCCGCTCGTCAGATTGAACCGCATCATTGACGGCGCACCGGCGACGGTTTTCGGCAAGATCGAGGGACGCAATCCCGCTTACTCCGTCAAATGCCGAATCGGTGCCGCAATGGTCTGGGACGCAGAGCAACGCGGATTGATCAGTTCAGGCAGGGAGCTGGTCGAGCCGACCAGCGGCAATACCGGTATCGCGCTCGCCTTCGTTGCTGCAGCTCGCAGGATTCCGCTCACGCTGACGATGCCTGAGACCATGAGCCTCGAGCGACGCAAGCTGTTGATCGCCTACGGCGCGAAATTGGTCCTGACGGAAGGCTCCAAAGGAATGAGTGGCGCGATCGCCAAGGCGGAACAAATCGTCTCGTCGGCGCCCGATCGCTTCTTGCTGTTGCAGCAATTCCGGAATCCAGCCAACCCAGCAGTTCATGAGGCAACGACCGGACCCGAGATATGGGATGATACCGAAGGTGCGATCGATATCCTCGTGTCCGGAGTCGGAACGGGCGGCACAATCACGGGCGTCTCACGCTACATCAAAAAAAACCAAGGAAAGCAGATCGTATCCGTAGCCGTGGAACCTTCAGACAGTCCGGTTCTCACACAATATCGCGTAGGCGAACCCTTGAAACCTGGAGCCCACAAGATCCAGGGAATCGGCGCAGGCTTCGTGCCCGAGGTTCTCGATCTCTCGCTGGTCGATCAAATTGAACAAGTCTCAAACGAGGAATCCATCCTCTATGCGCGCCGGCTCACGCGCGAGGAAGGGATCCTTGCGGGAATCTCTTCCGGCGCTGCGGCTGCCGTTGCCGCACGGCTTGCACGACTGCCGGAGAACGCCGGTAAGACGATCGTCGCCGTATTGCCAGATTCAGGTGAGCGTTATCTGAGCACTATCCTGTTCGATGGCATCTTCGATGCCAAAGGCCTCGCGGCATGACGGTGAGGAACGAACACCACCTCGCGAGCGAACGCTGGGAACTTGAACGTATCGTTGCTGAGCTGCGCGTCTCACGAGGGAAGCGCCCACGCAACGGTAAGGACGCGCGCGTACCATTTCAGATGCCGTCGCGGGAAGCACTGCACAAGATCATCGACGGCCTGTTTGCGGCGCTATTTCCCACTCATTTTGGGTGGGCGGACCTGAGCGAAGAGGGCGTTGATTATTTTGTCGGGCACACGCTGGATGCGACACTGCACCTTCTTCAAGAGCAGGTCGTCCGCGAATTTCGATCGGCCGCTACCCAGGACTCCCAAGACCGAACCGCATTGGAGCATCGTGCATTTGAACTCACGCGGAGTTTTGCGGGGCAACTGCCAAAAATTCGGGCGCTTCTTGAAACGGACATTCACGCGGCCTACCAAGGCGATCCTGCAGCTAAATCAATCGAGGAGGTTCGCTTCTGCTACCCGGGAATAACAGGCATCACCTACCATCGAATCGCCCACGAACTGCACCAATTAGGAACTCCCCTTCTCGCGCGAATCGTCGCCGAGATCGCTCATTCCGCAACCGGGATTGATATTCACCCCGGTGCGCAAATAGGGGGCAGCTTTTTCATTGACCACGGTACGGGGGTTGTCATCGGTGAAACCGCAATCATCGGCGTAAGGGTGCGGCTCTATCAGGCAGTTACCCTGGGCGCGAAGCGCTTCCCGGTGGGTGAAAACGGCGTACTTGTGAAAGGCGCGCCCCGCCATCCGATCGTCGAGGACGACGTAGTCATTTACTCCGGTGCCACGATTCTTGGCCGAGTGACGATAGGTCGCGGCTCCACGATCGGCGGCAACGTCTGGATCACCCGTGATGTGCCGCCGGGAAGCCATGTGACGCAGGCGCTGGCGCGCAGCGAAGCTTACGACGACGGGGGTGGAATCTAGAAGGAAGCCATGCGGACGTCCGCATGTAACAGAAATTCTTACTAGGTGAAGCTGCGTTGCTTAATTTCGAGCGCGGCGATGATTCCAGCAATATGATGGTAATTTGAGCTTGTCGTGGTTATCAGAAGATTAGCACTTCGATAGGCTTCGATATCCTTAATTGCGAAACTGGCGCTAATTTTGGCCTGCTCCGTGAGTATATCTCGGGCACGCACTGAGGCTAAATCCCAGTCAGCAACTGGATTACTCAGTCAAGGACGCCATTTGTTTCCTTTCGATTACTAGACTATCGCCTTATTTGTAGAACATCTGAGACAATTGGTGCCGGAACCTATGAGACACTAGTGAGCGATCAAGCTATTATTCGTCGTCATCGATCCTCAATTCATCGATTGTAAATTCGCCTCGTCAAGGAAAGTCCAATGCCAGAGCCGCAACGTCCCCTAGCACCACATACGCTCAGCGTTCCTGCAGCGCGCACGTTATCCAACCCGACTCTGACAGTGCCGCAGATGCTGGCGGAGTCGCCGCGCTGGCTGCTGCATCTGCTGCCATGGCTGAACGTTCCCGGTGGCGTATACCAGGTGAATCGGCGGCGAATCGTATTGCGCCAGAGCGATCGCATCGCCGCCACTCTCGTCGATGATAAGGCGGCGATTGAGCCCGGCGCGTTACGGGGCTTGTCATTGTTGCGGCCCGGTGATGACAATTTATTAGGCGCTATATCGGGACTACTGGTCGAGGAACGCCGCGATGCTGGCGAGGATCTCTACAAAGAAGGCGACGCGGGC
>DATJOQ010000052.1:0-5169 GCA_035506935.1 Binataceae bacterium (SeqCode)
CCCGAGCTGGTGCTGATGGGCAAGCAGGCGATCGACGACGACTCGAATCAAGTCAGTCAGATGCTCGCCGAAGTGCTGGGATGGCCACAAGCAACCTTCGCTTCGAAAGTGGAACTCGCCGGCACCAAGTGCACCGTGACACGCGAGGTCGACGGCGGGCTCGAAACTGTCTCCTTCCCGCTACCCGCAGTAATCAGTGCGGATCTTCGGCTCAACGAGCCGCGCTACGCTTCGCTGCCGGGAATCATGAAAGCACGCAAGAAGGAGCTCAAAGAGATTCCGGTCGATGGTCTGGGAGTGGATCTCGCGCCACGTCTCACGATTAAGACTTTGAAGGCGCCTGCCAAACGTCAGGGCGGACGCAAGGTTGGGTCGGTGCAGGAGCTGGTCCAGTTGCTTCACGACGAGGCCAAAATTATCTGACGCCAAGCCTGCGCATCCGCGCAAGCCTTAGTTTGAGCCGCTGGTAATTATCATCGGAGAAGATCGAGATGGGTGATGTTCTAGTTTTTGCCGAATCGCAGCATCAGCACTTTCCCAAAACCACGCTGGTCGCGATTAACGCCGGCCTTCAACTTGCCGCCAAACGCGGCGGCAAATGCATCGCGGTAGTCGCAGGAGAAGGCGTCGAAAAGCTCGCCGGCGACCTTGCCACTTATGGCGTCGCCAAGGTGGTCGCGCTCGAAAACCCTGCGCTCAAGAACTACCTTGCCGACGCTTACGCGCAGGCGCTGGCGGAACTCGCCAAAAGCCTCAACGCCGAAGTCGTGCTCGCCACCGCAACCGCCATGGGCAAGGATCTGATGCCGCGGCTGGCCGCACGTCTAGGCGTCGGGATGGCTTCGGACGTGATCGCGTTCGAAGACGACGGCACCTTCATCCGCCCGATGTACGCGGGCAATGCGCTCGCCACGATCGAGCTCACCGGCCCGATCAAGGTGCTGACTCTGCGCGCGACCGCGTTTGATTCGGCCAAGCCGGCCGGCACAGCGGCCCCGGTCGAAAAGGTCGCCGCTCAGCTCGATTCCGCATCGCTCAAGATGGAGTTCGTGTCGTTCAACGAGACCAAAAGCGATCGTCCGCAGCTCACCGAAGCTCGAATCGTGGTTTCTGGCGGACGCGGACTCAAATCCGGCGATAATTTCAAAATCGTGCTCGAGCCGCTGGTCGACGAGATGGGCGCCGCGATGGGCGCGAGTCGCGCCGCGGTCGACGCCGGCTTCGTCCCCAACGATCTGCAGGTGGGCCAGACCGGCAAGGTGGTTGCGCCAGAGCTGTATGTCGCGGTCGGAATCTCGGGCGCGATCCAGCATCTGGCCGGCATGAAAGATTCCAAGGTAATCGTCGCGATCAACAAGGATGAGGAGGCGCCGATTTTCAACGTCGCCGATTACGGCCTGGTCGCCGACCTGTTCAAAGCGGTCCCCGAGATGGCCGGCGAGGTCAAGAAGCTCAAACATTCGTAAAAGGGGAAGCGCAAAATGCCGGCGAGGAAATTGTTCCCGGGACCGCGACCATCTCATCCAGAGCTAGAAAAGATTCGCGAAAAAACGCGCAAGCTTAAAGTCACCGACGAGCAACTAAAAGAGCAACGAATCAGCTTTATTTACGGGAACGCCCCGATGGGTTCAAAAATTACGAAGGAAACAGCACGCGTCGCCACATCACGATTTCGCATCAAGCCTGACTGAACCGAGCCGGAGAGGTCTTTGATGCTCGTGCTCGAAAAAGACGACCCAGACCTTTTCACCCGGCTTCAAGAGAAGAACTTAGCACGCCAGTACGATCTTCTCACAACTTTCATCGAACTCGGCCTACAGCAGGGGCCTGTCGCCTTCGACAAGTACATGCTCTGGGCGCTAAATCACGTCGCAGTGGCCGGAATCTGTCAGTTCGGGGGTCGCTTTCGGGAAGAGCCGATCTATGTCGGGAACCACATCCCACCTCATTTCGATGCGGTTCCTAATCTTATGGATCGATTCATATCCTTCGTTCACGAGAACTGGCTGGAATTGAGCTCAACCGAACTCGCCGCGTATTCTCTCTGGCGTTTGAACTGGATTCATCCGTTCATCGAGGGCAATGGACGTACAGCGCGAGCCACTTGCTATTACGTTCTTTGTGCTCGCGAGGGTCGACTGCTGCCGGGCAAGAAGATCGTTCCGGAGCGAATACGAGAAGATCGGGATTCCTATATTGAGGCTTTAATCGCCGCCGACAGAGCTTGGGAATCTGGCAATTACGACCTAACCCGCTTGGAAGCTTACTTAGCACGGCTTCTTACCGAGCAACTCCAGGACGCTGAACAGGAAGCAGAACAAGAGCGGCAGCAAACTGACGTTACTTCAAATTAGGACATTACGCGCCGTCCACGCGGTTTGCTCCACGGCGTCACATTGATCTAAATCTGGCCTGCTTGACGATGCCTTCGCGAGGATCGAAGAGGCGCGTGTGGTGGAGACCATGACATGGATCAACAGATAACTCGCCCCATCCTGTGGAACGTTCCGTTCGCGTTCATCGTCGCGATGTACGCGCTGCTCGCCCTGTTGGTCATCGCATTCATTTACGCCGGCATGTATTGGTATCGGCGAATCTCGCTCGGCACCACGGCCGACCGCTTCGACCAACCGCTTCGCCGCACGATGCTGGCGGTGCGCGACGCTATCGGTCAGGGCTACGTGATCCGCGAAGCCTGGGGCTGGATGCACTACAGCTTCTACGTCGCGTTCATCGGCCTCGCGATCGGCACCACCATCGTTCTGATCAACAGCGACGTGCGCGAAATCGCGGCTCTGTTCGGCGTTCCGGTCTACTTCTACTACGGCGACTTCTATCTGATCTTCAAAGCCGCGATGGACGTGTTCTTCCTGATGCTGATCGGCGGCGTGCTCGCGGCCGCGGCGCGGCGCTATCTGCGCAAACCGAGCCTGCTCAATTCCCCGCCGGCCGACAAGCTGCTCGACAACCTGGAAAACCGGCTCGGCTACTGGTTTCCGCTGATGATGCTGGTGCTGGTCGGATTGACCGGCCTGATGCTCGAAGGCGCGCGCATCAACGCCCATCCGCCGAAATTCACCGAATGGGCTTTCGTCGGACGCAACGTCGGCGCGATCGAAGGTGCACTCGGCGCGGGCCCGATGTTCCATCGCTCGCTATGGGCGGTTCACGTTTTGTTTGTGTACACGCTCCTGTTCGCGTTCCCGTTTTCGAAAATCCGCCACGTGCTGATCGCGCCGATCAATCTCTACTTCCGCAATCTCAAGCCACGCGGGCGCCTGGAACCGATCAAGGATTTTGAAACCGCCGAGACCTTCGGCGTTTCGCAGGTCGAGCAGTACTCGTGGAAGCAGTTGCTGGATATGGCTTCCTGTCTCGAGTGCGGCCGATGCACCATCAACTGCCCCACCGCCAGCACCGGCAAGACGCTGAACCCCAAGTACCTCGTGATCACGCAGCGCGAGCATCTGCTCGACAAAGCCCCAGCGATACTGGCGGCCCGCGCCGCTACCAACGGCGATGGCAAAACGCCCGAGGTCGATTACTCCGGTCCCGACATGATTACCCAGGTCGCGACCGAAGCGGCAGTATGGGGATGCACCAGTTGCGGATGGTGCGAAGAAGGATGCCCGGTCGGAATCGAGCACATTCAGCGTATCGTCGACATGCGCCGCCATCTGGTCCTGATGGAGAGCAAATTTCCGCAAGAGGCTACTGGCGCGTTCAAGGGAATCGAAGTGCAGGGAAATCCGTGGGGCCTCGGTCAGGAAAAGCGCGCCGATTGGGCCAAGGGTCTCGATATCCCCTCGATGGCCGAGCTCGAAGATCCGTCCGCGATAGACGTTTTGTATTGGGTCGGATGCGCCGGCTCGTACGACGAGCGCAATCAGAAGGTGAGTCGCGCGTTCGCGAGCCTGATGAAACAGGCGCGTATCCGCTTCGCGATTCTCGGCACCGAGGAAACCTGCACTGGCGATCCGGCGCGCCGCCTCGGCAACGAGTATCTTTACGCCACCGTCGCCGCGCAGAACGTCGAAACTCTCAATCGTTACAAGCCGCCGCGGATCGTCACCCAATGTCCGCACTGCTTCCACAATATCAAGAACGAGTACCCGGATTTCGGCGGCAGCTTCGAGATAACGCACGCACCCGATTTCATCGCTGAGTTAATCGCTGCCGGACGGCTCAAGCCCAACGTCAAAATTCCGCAGCGCGTCACCTATCATGACCCGTGTTACATGGCGCGCCACAATCGCGAATGGAGCGGCGCGCGCGCGGCGCTCTCGGCGATTCCCGGCGCCGAGCTCACCGACGTCGACCAGAGCAAGCATCGCACATTTTGCTGCGGCGCGGGCGGCGGATGCTTCTGGAAGGAAGAGGAGCGTCTCGGCGAGCGCATCAACGAGCGCCGCTTCGATCAATTGAGCAAGGCCACGCCCGAAACCATCGGCGTCGGATGTCCGTTCTGCATGACGATGCTCGAAGACGCGGTCAAGTCGCACTCGAAAGAAGAGAGCATGCGCGTGCGCGACGTGGTCGAGCTGGTCGCCGAATCAACCGGCAGCTCAAACCGTTAATTTTCGCACTCGCTGGCTTTCCTAATTGCCCGTCATCCTGAGCACATCGAAGGATCTCGCCCGGTCCTCCGGGCGTACAGCTGGGACGGAAGGGTCCGGGTTTGTTCGATTCCGCCCGCCTGCCGCTCTTGAGCACGGCCGCGCGTCACGCTCTTTCTGTTTGCTCAGAATGTTGGGCGCTCGAGCGTCGAAGCCAGCGCGAGAATGATGAGGCAACGCTGCTGTCATCCCGATCGCCGGCCTGATTTTTTGTCATTCTGAGCGGAGCGACGGCATCGCCGGAGCGAAGTCGAAGAATCTACGCGAAGCGATTCGTTACTGGCGGGCCTGTCACATCACAAGCCCAAACAGCGCATCCGACGCCGCTCTTCCCCTCTCCCTGACCGGGGGGGTTAAGAGATACAGAGAGCGCCTACTTCCCCCGCCCCCGCCTTTTCGTGTGCCAAGGCCTCCGGCCCGAGCTGGGCGCACAGCTTCTAAGGAGGAGTTGACCCACTTTTGCCACTTGGAAATGATATACGGTGTGTTTTTAAAGCTTTTTCAGCACGGTACTCGATGGCGAGGGAGAACGCTCTACGCTGAGGATCTTTGA
>DATJOQ010000053.1:0-10113 GCA_035506935.1 Binataceae bacterium (SeqCode)
AGGGCAGCCGACGATCAACAAACCGTCGACAAATTAAAGGCCATTCTCGCCAGTCCCGACCGCTCCGCGCAGAACAAGGCGCGTGATCAGTATCGCCATCCGCTCGAGGTGCTTACTTTTTTCGGTATCAAGCCCGACATGACGGTGGTCGAGGTTTGGCCGGGCGAGGGCTGGTACACCGAAATTCTCGCGCCGTTTCTAAAAGAGCACGGCAAGCTCTACGGGGCCTTCCCCACCGGGCAGGGCGCGCAGCGTTTCAAGCAAAAACTCGCGACCAATCCCAAGCTCTACTACGGCGTGACCATAACCGAACACGGCCCGCCCGAAACCACCAGGATCGCTCCTGAAGGCTCAGCCGATATGGTCCTGACGTTTCGCAACGTGCACAACTGGATGGCCAAGGGCTTTGCGCCGAAGATGTTCACCGCGATGTTCCTGGCGCTAAAACCCGGCGGGATTCTCGGCGTGGTCGAGCATCGCGCAAATCCCGCGCAGCCGCAGGATCCGCAGGCTAAATCAGGCTATGTACGTGAGGATTACGTGATAAAGCTCGCGCAGGACGCGGGCTTTCAGCTCGTAGCCAAATCCGACATCAACGCCAATCCCAAGGATACCAAGGATTATCCGGCGGGAGTTTGGACCTTGCCGCCGACCCTGAGACTCAAAGATAAGGACAAGCAGAAGTATCTCGCGATCGGCGAGAGCGATCGAATGACGCTCAAGTTCATCAAGCCGCTCACCGCCACCGGTGCGTCGCCGGCAGCCACCACCGCGGGGCCGGAGAGCGTCGCTTCTCCGGCTCCCGCAGCGAAGACTTCGCCGTAGACGTTCGATAGTTACGCCGCTTTCTTGGTCTTCGTGGCAGGCGTGATCGCGTCGAGAAACTTGAGCGTGAAGTCCTTCTGATTCTCCGCCACCTTCTCCCAAAAGCGGAAAGTAGCCTCTGCGACTTCGCGCGGCCGTGGCATGTCGACCGGGAGCGAAATCCCGCTCGGAATCAGCTTGGCCAGCGGATTGCCGATACCCTCGAACGCGGTGATCGTCGACTCTTGGACCGCACGGATGCTGCCGAGAAAATCGTCGCCCGCTTTCTCTAAACTTTTGATGTAATCCATATGCGCCATCTCCTTCGGTGCGTGTGTGTAGAGAGTATAGCCATCACCGCTTGGTAAATCAAGCGCTAAGGTTAAGAAATTTTGCGCGTGGCGAACGACCCGCTCGCTAGGTCTACCTAGCGTGTGTTATATAAGTACGTATGGCGCGCAAAAATCCGCGAAACTATCTAGGCGATTTCATTCGCGATCAGCGCGAGATCACGCGCCTCTCAATGCGGCAACTCGCCAATCTCGCCCACATTTCCAATCCTTATCTGAGCCAGATCGAGCGCGGCCTGTATCAGCCATCGGCCGTCGTGCTCAAGGGTATCGCGGACGCGCTTGGCATCCCGCCCGAAAAACTCTACGCTGCTGCAGGTTGGTTCCAGCCCGATAAGGAAGACGAACCTGACGTCGAAGCTGCAATCCGCACCGATTCGCGCCTGACGCCTGGCCAGAAGGAAGCGTTGATTTCGGTCTATCGCGGATTTCTCGACGAGAGCGGCAAGTAGTTTTCGCGACGTCTAACGTCTGCCGCGCGGCACGCGGCACAATCCAACCGGGCCACGCGCAATCCGGCGATTCACAGTTTGAAAGCCGAATAGGAGCGAGCTTCATGTCTCAGCAGCAGCGATTTTCGCTAATCACGGAAAGGAGTCTCACCGACCTTAGAAAGCTAATCGGCATTCCGATCGAGGACTCGCTCGAGCCATGGTGCTACGAGGCGACACGCGACAACATCCGCCATTGGGCCCACGGCATCGGCGACGACAACCCGCTGTGGTGCGATCCCGCCTACGGCGAGCGCTCGCAATACGGCCGAGTGCTGGCTCCTCCCTCGTTCGTTTTTCCACTGAATCGCTCGTTCAGCGGATACGTCGGCGGGCTCGCCGGGGTGCACGCGATGTTCGCAGGAATCGACGTCACCTGGCATCGCCCGATGGTGCTCGGCGATCAATTCACCACCAGGGTGTGGTTGAAAGATCTGATCGAGCACGAGACGCGTTTCGCGGGACGCTCGATTCAACAGATCTACCGATGCGAATTTTACAATCAAAAAAAAGAGCTGGTAGCCGAAGGCGATAGCTGGTGTTTTCGCACCGAGCGCGATACCGCGCGCGAGCGCGGCACTAAGTATGAAGAGGTCAAGAAAAAGCAGCCCGTTTACTATTCACGAGACGAACTGACTAAGACTTTCGAACTATACAAAGAGGAGGAAATTCGCGGAGCGAAACCGCGCTACATCGAGGACGTCAAACCAGGCGAAAAGCTACAGACCATGGCGAAAGGACCGATGACGGTGACCGGTTTCATCGCCTTCGCACAAGGATGGGGCGGATTGTACATCCGCGCCAACAAGCTCGCCTGGCAGCAACTGCAAAAGCATCCCGGACTCGGCATTCCCAACAAGTTTGGCATTCCAGATGTTCCCGAACGCGTGCATTGGGAAGACGACCTCGCAACGTTGGTGGGCACTCCGGCGGCGTACGATTACGGCCCCGAGCGTTGCTCCTGGATGTCGCATCATCTTACAAATTGGATGGGGGACAGCGGTTTTCTGCGCAGCCTGTCGGTTAAAATCCGACGCCACAATCCGGTTGGCGATACGATTTTTATCGACGGTGAAGTAACGCGCATCTTCGAGGAAAACGGCGCACACTACGCCGAGATCACGCAGAAAGCGGTCAATCAGGATCGCGAGCTTTCGGTGCTGGCAACCGGCGTCGTGCGTCTGCCATCGCGCCAAGATCAAAAATGAATTCCAGAGAAATGCATCGGATGCACGATTGCTGTGGTCGATGCAGCGAATTTATCGAATGATCTTCTATGTTTTTTAAGTAATATAACGATCATATTAAGTAGCTAATCTGATAATAGTCTGTGCTATTGACCTAATATCGTTGCTGCACATATCGTGTTTGTGTTCGAAGGGGTCGCATCAAAAGTCGAAATCTAAACTGATGAGGCTTTAACAGATGACCCAAGTGACGCCTCCCTAATTTTTCCAGCCCGCAGGGCGCCAAGCGCTGACTCAGGTTCCGACGCGCTTTCACAACGCGGAATTCGTCTGCTGGTTCTCGTTTAGTCTTTTGCCGAAATCGTTTGCTTATGTGCACCAAGCGGGCGAGGAACGTGGAACTTTGTTGAAAAAGGCGCCAGCAAAATGGCGCCGAAATCCGGATCGGAGGTTGCAGGTCGGAGCAGGAACGGGGCGGAAGGAGTGATGTGATGATCGATACAACTTATGTCGGAACGCTTGAATGGGTTAAGAAACTCGCTGCAGTTTATATCGAAGGCTACGAGAAATTCCTGAGAGCGGCAGCGAACTATCCTCGGTTGAAGCTCACGCCGTCGCACAATCGCATCGCCGGCAGACGCGCGGCCAAGCGCCGCTCGCGCCTGTCGATCGATCAGCTTAATCGCTACGCAAGTGCTCAAACCCTTCGCGATGGCGGCTTGGTGGACGTGCGCGCCGTTCGCGCGGAAGACAAAGAGCGCTTGCTCGATCATTTCAATCGGCTGAGCGCGGCATCGCTCTACTACCGCTTTCTCGGCAGGCGCGGAGCGCTCACCGATGACGAACTCGATCGATTCACCAGGATCGACAATCAACACGCAGCCTTGATCGTCACTCTCAGCGGCGATCACGACTCGATCATCGGATTCATCCAGTACGTGCGCGTTCAGGATTCTGCTCGCGCGCAACTCGCTTGCTCGGTCAGCGACGAGCATCAGGGACGCGGTATCGGCACGATGATGTTCGACTTGCTAGGCCGGGTCGCTCTCGCCAACGGGATCGCGGAATTCGAAGGCGACGCTTTGCAGGATAATCAGCGCGTTCTGGCTATCGCAGCGAAAAACGGACGCCGGGTCGAGAAATCGACCGAGACCGGAATCGTGCGGATATGTATTTCGCTGCGCAAGCCGCGCTCTTCGAGGCCGCGAACTCAGTCCAGCCGCCGTGCGCGATCGTCAGCGTCGTCGCGGCCGCGGCAACGCGTCGGCAGCGGATGGCTGATGTGACGCGGGCGCCTAATTCATTCGTGCCACACGCGCCGTAAATACGAAATCCAGTTGAGGCCCATGATCTTCTCGATCCGCGAGACCGGCCATCGGCGCCGCTCCAGCGCAGCGGTGAGATTCGGCGTCTGCTCGATTTTCTCGAACCCTTTGGGATTCGCGATCTTTCCCCACTGCGCGAGCGGGCGCCACAATCCCTTGTCGCGAATCGCCCATTGCAACCATGCCGGGTCGGATTCGAAGCCCTGAATGGAGTCCGTCCCGAAGCCGACCTGGTCTTCGCCGCATAGATTGACCATCCATTCGATGATCTCGGCGTAATCATCGACCGTCGAGTCGTTGCCCTTGGGCAGGAACGGCGGAAACATCGTGACGCTCACCAGACCGCCGCGGTCGGCGAGCGCCTTGAGCTGGCGGGTTTCCTTGTTGCGCGGATGCGCCTTGAGCTCGGCCGGCAGCACGTGGGAAAAAACCACCGGATCTTTGGAGAACGCGATCGTGTCGTCGGTGGTTTTAGATCCAACGTGCGAGAGATCCACCGCGATACCCACGCGATTCATCTCGGCCACCACCTCGCGCCCGAAATCCGAAAGCCCCGAATCGTGCGTCTCGTAACATCCCGAACCGATCAGGTTCTGCGTGTTGTAGGTGAGCTGAATGATGCCGACGCCGAGCTGCTTGAACAGCGCCAGATAATCGATTCGATCCTCGATCGGCGAGCCGTTCTGAAAACCCAGGATGATACCGGTACGGCCGCTGGCCTTGGCGGCCTCGATATCCCGGGTGTGACGCACGGGCATGATCAAATCGGCGTGACGATCGAAATCCTGGTACCACTTCGCGATAGTGTCGAGCGTCTTGCGCGTATTTTCCCACGCGATACAGGTCGCGTTGACCGCCGTGAGTCCGCCCGCGTGCATCGCCTGGAAAACCTCCGGCGTCCATTTCGCCGCGACCAGTCCGTCGATCACGATAATCTTTTCATGAAGACTCATAGTCTCACCGTGTGGTAATCGCGAATTCCTAATTTACGCGCTCGGTGGCGTCGGCAATCTCGCTTAAGGTGGCGAACCAGGCGCCGCGCCGCTTCATGTGCTCGATCAGACGCTCCAGCCGCGTGATCATGTGCGCGCGCCCAATCGATTGCGGATGCACGACGAAGGCATAACAGGCACCTTTTTCGTTTTCGACCGCGTAATCAAAAATCGCCTTCCATCGATCGAAAATGTCATCCGCCGGTCGCATACCCTCCTGAAAGCCGGTGACGTATTCGACTTGGGCGAAATCGGTCAGGTACCATTGGCCGGGAATTTCAAGGATGCGCGTGGGTGGGCCGAAGACATTGCCGCGATCCGCGTGCACTTCGACCGGACGGACCCAATAAGGATAAAAATCATTCGCCTGCAGGCTGCTGTCGATATCGAACCCGTATTTTTCGAGCAGGCCAAGCGTGTTATCGCTCAAATCCCAGTAGGGCGATCGATAGGCGCGCGGCTTCACGCCGATACGCGCGAGCGCTTCAAGCCCCATTTCCATCATCCTGGTTTCCTGATCGAGCGTGAGCGGCTGCGGATTCTCGTGGGCGTAGCCGTGATGGCCGATCTCGTGCCCCGCCGCGACCAGTTCGCGGCAAATGTCGGGCCACGTATCGATAGTATGGCCCGGGATGCAGAAAGTGCTCCGCACCTTATGCTTTTCGAACAGTCGCATCAGGCGCGGCATCCCGATCTCGGCCCCGAATTCGCCGCGAGACATGTAGGCGGGCGAGGTAAGATTCAGACAAATCCACAGCGACTGGGCATCGAAGTCGCAGCCGAGATTAACCGCGATCTTTTTACCCTTGGGTAACTTAACCCGGCCCGATACCTGCGGCATGACAGCCTCCCTGCAATTTTTCGATCCCCTTCGCTCGCGCGACCCGAACGGTTGCTCTATCGGCGCGTCACAACGGATATCCGACCAGATGGTCGTTTTCGATTCGTTCGATGTATTCGGTCATCCCGTAACCGATCGTTCCGTTCCAAGCGTATCGTGTGAATCCTTCGGCGATGCGCGAGACGATCACGTTGTTGCCGTCGCGACGCCGATTACGCAGCGGCGCCATCACGATCACGTCAGCGACGATAATCTCGCGACGCTTCGCCGTGCTCACGGCGATTTGCATCCGCATCGGATCCTTTTGCTCCGACCAGTCGGTTATCAGATCCATGTCGACGATTTCTTCGTAGCGCCCGTCGACCATCAGGACGCCGACCCTGCGCGATTTGCCGTCCGGACTCGTGATTTTGAGCAGCATCAGGCCGCGGTCGTCGCCGAAGTTGGCGATGAAAAGACGGTAGAAATAAATATTCTGCCAATAGCGCGGGCCCCACGAATGATCGCGCCATCCGTTGCCGTCGAGCGGCCATTCGCGATCTCCGACGCGTATCGAGCCCTTAACCTTGGTGTGCTGATTGAAATGCCCGAGCGAAAAATCGCGCCCGTACATGGTCTGCTGAGTCGGCGAGGTAGGCTCTCCGCCGTGAACTGGAGAGATGGTGGTTTGATCGAATCGCACCGCGCACGGAACGCGCGCGGCGGATTTGAACATCGTCTCTGGCGAGCGCAACTGATTCGGATCGTCGAGCAGCATGACTTCGCCGTCGTACGTCATCGTCACCTGCTTGAACGGTTCCCTGGTTTCGAAGCGCAAGCCGCCGGCGTCGAATCGATCGTTAGCGCTGATCTTGGGACGCCCGAACTGGCACGCGACCCGGCCGTCCGGCAGATACAAGACGACCGACAGCTCCGCATATCCTTCATTCACGCGATTACCCAGCCGCATCCATCCGCCGAATTTCTGCGCGGGATCGAAGGCGTTGGCGTACACGCTCTCGTTGAAGTTAGGCGACTTGTCAGGCTGATGGGTATATTCGTCAGCCGCAGCAATGCGGAATTCATCCATAACCAAACTCCAATCTGGCTTGACTCTCTAACTTACCGAAGCGGCTAAATCCGCAGCGGGCGCGTCCCCATAATCGAGGTAAGCGGCTTCTCGCGCCACAGCTCGGGTTGAACGTCGATGTAAAGCTCGATCTCGTTGCCGTCGGGATCCTTGATATAGACGCTGTGCGATACGCCGTGGTCCGACATCCCGACGATCGGCACGCCGGCCGCGCGCAGCTCCGTTATCGCCTGGCGCAACTCGTCGTCGCTGTCGCCGATCTTGAGGCCGAAGTGATACATGCCGAGGCGCGGCTCCTCGGGAATCGGCGTGGCGTCGGCGCCGACCTGGATCAGCAGCAGCTCATGATGCGTCCGGCCGGATGAAAACGCCGCCATGAAACC
This sequence comes from Binataceae bacterium (SeqCode), assembly GCA_035506935.1. Taxonomy (GTDB): domain Bacteria; phylum Desulfobacterota; class Binatia; order Binatales; family Binataceae; genus DATJOQ01. Next base: position 7,443 of record DATJOQ010000053.1, read on the forward strand.
GTAGAACGCGACTTCCTTCCATCCGAGCACGCTCGCGTAAAACTTGCGCGAGCGCTGCAGATCTCGGACGTAAAGCACGACGTGTCCCAGCTCTTTTATCCTCATGATTCGTCTCCAACTCGGTGTCGGCGTGTCGCGCCCGACGCACGTCAAAAGCCCAGCCTCAGCGCGGAGCGAGCGCCTCGAGCGTAAGTTCGTCGGGCGATATGCCGCCGTCGGAGCTGACGGGCAGCACGCATACGTGAGTCGCGCCGGCCTTGTAATGGGCGTCGATGCGCTCGCGGACTTTGTCTTCAGTGCCCCATGCGACGATCGCGTCGGCCAGACGGTCGCTGCCGCCGTTGGCAATATCGTCGGCGCCAAACCCCATCGGCGCCAGATGTTTCGAGTAAGTCGGCAGGCGCAGATAAAAGCTCATATACTTGCGCGCAGCATCGCGAGCCTTGGTCGCATCGGTTTCGAGATGGACGGCCTGCGCCGCGCAGATCCATTTGTCGGGCCCGATCGCGGCGCGCGTCCTCGCAGTCTGTTCGGGCGTAACGAAGTAGGTGTGCGTTCCCTGGGTTTCGCTGGCGGCGAGCTGCGTCATCTTTGGCAGAAGCGCACCCAGCAACACCGGTACCGGCTGCTTCGGCTTCGGCGCCTGATAGTCCGGTGCGGCTTTCATCCTGGCCAGATAATCGCGCATGTAGGTGTACGGCTTCTCATAGGTCAGCCCCCTTATCTCCTGCAATTCGCGATGGCTGATGCCGAGTCCCAGGATAAAGCGGCTTCCGTAAAGCTCGGCCAGGGTATTGGCAGAACCCAGGCTGGTTAGCGGGTCGCGTTTCTGCGCGACCGCCACCGCGGCAGCCACAATCAATTTATCCGTACTGCTCAGCAGGTACGACGCGTGGGTAAAGATCTCGCGTCCGAACAGTTCGGGAAACCAGAGCGAACTGTATCCGAGGCGTTCAATCTTGCGCGCGAATTGGCCGGTCTGCTCGCCGCCCATCCCGTCGAGAAAAGCAAACACGCCGGGTGTGCGCAGAGCAGATTCGAAATTGCGATAATCCGTTCCTCCGCCCATTTATAACCCTCGATAGTTCAACGTCAGCGCTTGCGCTGCGGCTTTTTCTTGGCGATCGGTCCGCGCGATTTATTGGTTTTCGGTGCGCCTGATTTTTTTGCCTTCGGCTTGGTATTCTTCGAACGCGATGCCTTCGCTTGCGAGCTTCGCGCTGGTTTGGCCCTCTCTAAAACTCCACCGCTAGCAACCAGGCCCAAAAACGCGCCCAGCACATCGCTCCGGGTGAGTATTCCGACCAGGCGCTCGTTCTCCACGATCGGAATCGCACCGATACGCTCGCTAATCAGCAGTCGGGCGGCCTCCTCGACCGTATCCTTTGGCCCCAACGAGACCACCCGCTCGCTCATCACCTGCTCGACCGAGGTCTTCTCGGGATCGAGCAAAACGTCCTCGACCGTGCCCGCGTCGATCGAGGCGGTTTCGGCCACCGAAGGGCTCGCGCTCCGAAGATCGCGATCGGTAATGATGCCGACCAATCGGTCGTCCACCACAACCGGCAGTTGATTAATGCGGTACTGCTCCAGGATCGCGCGCGCTCGCGCAATAGAGTCCAGCGGCCTGACGGCATGCACTGGAAATTTCATCCAGTCCTCGATACGCACCCGGTTTACCTCCCTAAGGGCAAGCGACCACGATGTCGCCAAAGTTCCGCTGAGCAGCCTTGAAAAATGAATTCATGACATCGGGGCTCTGGGACACCTGTCTACAGGGAGTATGGAATAAACCGGGGTTATTTCACAAACTAGTGGGGGCAAATAGACTGAGACAGGGCCCTGGTACCGGACGCACAACTCGGCGTCAGAGGAGAACCAAATATGGCGTATCCCTTCAAGCAGATTCTGAGTCCGGTGCAGTTCGACGAGAATTCGCTCACCGCCCTGAGTGTGGCCAGAGATCTCGCGCTAACGCACGACGCGACGGTTCACGTGTTGTACGTCGTGCCGATCATCCTGGTGCCCGGCGAGGGATATATCGTCTACAGCCTCGAAGAGCAGGAACAGAATGCAAAGAAGACGCTGACCGAAATGGTTCAAAAGCATTTGGCCGGCGTCAAATACGAGGTCGTCACCAGGATTGGCGAAGTAGCCAGATCGGTGCTGGACGTCGCGCAAACGATCGGGGCCGATGTAATCGTGATGGCGACTCACGGGCGCAGCGGCTTGCCGCATTTCTTCCTCGGCAGCGTGGCAGAAACGGTGGTGCGTGAAGCACACTGTCCGGTGCTCACGATAAGACCCGGCGGCAAGGAAGCGTCCGGCACCGGCGAGCGATAAGCGGCAGTTCGCATGCCTTCAGACGAGCGGCGTCTTCCCGCCTTAATCGCCGCGATGTCTCGGCCGGAGTTCTACAGCGAACGCCCGGCCGAGGTTGAACTCATCCAGACCCATATCTCCTGCGTGTTCCTGGCTGGCGAATTTGTCTACAAAGTCAGGAAACCGGTGCGCTTCGCGTTTCTCGATTATTCCACCCTCGAGCAGCGCTACCATTTTTCGCAAGAAGAAGTGCGCCTCAATCGGCGCCTCGCACCCGACATTTACCTGGGCATATTTTCGATTCGCCATCAGGGCGACGGCTTCACGTTGGGCGAGCAGGCCTCCAGTT
>DATJOQ010000054.1:0-9414 GCA_035506935.1 Binataceae bacterium (SeqCode)
TCATGCACAGCCACACGCCCTTGACGTTCACCGCCATCACGCGATCGAACGCGCGCTCGTTTTGCTCGGCGGTGAAAGCGATTTCACCTTCGACTCCGGCGTTGTTGTAGGCGCAATCCAGACGGCCGCGCGTCTTCACGATCTTTGTAATCAGCTCTTCGACCTGGCCCGCGTGGCTCACGTCGATTCGCGAGAACTCCGCCTTTGCACCTTCGGCTTTGAGCTTGGTTAGCGTTGCTTCGCCGCCAGCCTGGTCGATATCACAGGTGACCACCTCGGCTCCCGCGCGCGCAAAGGCGAGCGCGGCAGCGCGGCCGATTCCCGAGCCCGCTCCGGTGACGAGCGCAATCTTGCCATCAAGCACTCCGCCCATAGTTGGCTCTCCTTGTGTCGCCGGCTGCTAACCGACGACGAACTCCGTTGACGATGATTCAGGCGCGCGTCGAACGCCGTCGCGTTTAACGCGCCGAGACCAGGCGCAGCGCCTCCGCGTGGCGATTCACCAGCGTATCGCATCGTTGCAGCAGCACCGGGTCCTGACAGTACTGCTCGATCATGTAGCTGAGATCGCCCAAGTCATGCACCAGCAGACGCTGATAGCGACGTTGTTCACGCTCGTCCTGCACGGCAGCCAGCAGATCGCTCACCAGATCTTCGATCTCCGATTCTTCAATTTCGACCGCGATGGTCAACGCGCGCTCGATCGTGAGGGCGCTGGCGCTCTCGCGCGCGGCGACTTCCAGCAGTTCACGGATCCGCGCCATGCTCGCGTCGTCCAGCGAGAGTGGACTCGGCTTGTCGAGCAAGCCGCCCACTTCGAGCACGGTCGCGACCAGCTCGAGCGCACCGACATGACTGGCCTCGTCGCGCGCCATCGCAAACCAGAAATCGCGCAGACGCGGGTCCGCGCCAAAGGCGCGATAAAAGCCTGCATAGACCGCCATCGTCCGGCGCTCCAGGGCGATCGTCTCGGCCATCACTTCCCGCAACAAAGCCATCGGAGGCGAATATACCTGCGGCGCTTTGCGGCGGTAAAGCCCGCGCGCCGACCCGGCGAGGTCAATTCAGCGAAGCGCGCGCCCGTCGCCGCATCGACGGGGCGCGCTCGCTTTTCGACTTCGGCTAATGCGCGACCTCGGTCGCGCGTGTTTCGCGAATCACGGTCACGCGAATCTGACCGGGATAAGTCATCTCGTTCTCGATCTTCTTGGCCACGTCGTGGGCCAGTATCGCGGTGTCGTCGTCCGAGACCTGGCTCGGTTCGACGATCACGCGCATCTCGCGTCCAGCCTGCACCGCGAAGCATTTCTCGACGCCCTTGAAGGACTTCGCGATCGCTTCCAGGTCTTCGAGCCGCTTGACATAACTCTCCAGTACTTCGCGACGGGCGCCAGGGCGCGCGCCCGAAAGCGCGTCTGCGGCGTCCACCAGCGGCGCCAGGATGGTCTCCGCTTTGACTTCCTCATGATGGGCCGCGATCGCGTTAACGATCTTGGCTGATTCGCCATATTTGCGCGCGAGCTCGGCTCCGATCAGCGCGTGCGATCCCTCTACCTCATGAGTGAGCGCCTTACCAATATCGTGCAGCAGAGCCGCACGCCGAGCCTGCTTTTCGTTGAGGCCCAGCTCCGCCGCCATCGCGCCGCACAGAAACGCCGCCTCCACCGAATGCATCAGCACGTTCTGCGCGTAGCTGTAGCGATACTTGAGCATCCCCAGCAGCTTAACCAGCTCGGGGTGGACGCCATGGATACCAACCTCCAGCAGCGCGCGCTGGCCGGCCTCGCGGATGCTGCCTTCAACCTCCTGCTCGGCCTTGCGCACCACTTCTTCGATACGGCCCGGATGGATGCGGCCGTCGGAGATCAGGCGTTCGAGCGAGACCCGCGCGATTTCGCGCCGGATCGGGTTATGGCACGAAATCACCACCGCCTCAGGGGTATCGTCTATTATGATGTCGACGCCCGTCGCTGCCTCGATCGCGCGGATATTGCGGCCTTCGCGGCCGATTATCCGTCCTTTCATCTCGTCTGAGGGCAACACCAGGGTCGAGACGGTGCGCTCGGCGACGAACTCACCCGCCAGCCGCTCGATCGCAACGGTGATAATCCGCTTGGCACGGCGATCGGCTTCTTCCTTGGCCTCTTCCTCGACCACCCGTATATGCTTCGTGGCTTCGTGGCGCGCCGCACCAACCATCTCGTCCATCAGCAGGCGCTTGGCCTCTTCGTGAGTCAGGCCGGCGACCTCCTCCAGTTTACGGCGCGCTTCTTCGATCAGCGTCTGGCGCTGCTGTTCCTTTTCAGCGATGTTGGTCTCGCGGGCGCGCAGCGATTGGTCGCGGCGATTGAACTCGGTCTCGCGCCGCTCGAACATTTCGACCCGCTTCTCAAAACTTTCCTCCCTGGTTTCGAGCTTGCTCTCCAAAGCCGCCAGTTCTTGCCTGCGATCGCGAATCTTTTCCTCCGCTTGAGCGCGTGCATTGACTAGCAGGTCTTTGGCTTTGAGCTCGGATTCCTTGATCAGTAATTCGCTCTTGCTCCTGGCTTCCTCCGTAAGGGCGGCAGCCTCGGCGCGCGCGGTCTCGAACTTGGCGGAATCTTCCCGCCGCGTTTTGGAACCGAACACGAACGCCACCACCGCACCAACTACGGCGCCCAGGAGCCCAGCAATCAAAAATTGCACCTGGGAACACCTCCTTCGTGCGTCTGGGTCCATGGTGCCTGCGCCTGGCGCTCGGCAGCATGGACGGCAGACTCGGTGATTACGAAATCCAATCGCTGGTCGTGCGGACGCTGCGGCATCCGCTCCAGCAACTGGAATGAGTAGGCCAAGCCGACAGTGACGACGGCAGGACCCATCTGGGCGATTAGCCGGTCATAATGACCGCCTCCCCGCCCCAGGCGTTGGCCGCTTGGGCTAAAGCCTAGGCCAGGGACGCATACCACGGCGTCGCCAAGGTCGTTCAGATCGAGAGCGTCGCGCGCGCTCGGCTCGCAGATTCCGAAGGCGCCTGGTCTCAGATCGCTTGCGTCCAACACCTGAACCAATCGCAGTTGCTCGCGGGCGCGATCGAGACGCGGATAGTAAACTGCCCGGCCCGCGCCAAGCGCGTCAGCCAGGATAGAATCCGTCAGGACTTCGTTGTCTTTGGAGGCGTAGAGAACCACCGCGCGCGCGGCGCGATAGGGTTCAAATGAAAGAACGTGATTCTGGATGGATCGGGAGAGCCGCTCGACGAGGGCGGGCGACAAAGTCGTGCGACATTCCTGGAGGACTCGTCGGAGAGGTAATTTGTCATCCGCCACGGGCTTTTTACCATGGCGGGGAGCAGGATCTAGGGGAGCGACTTACCAGCTTGCCGCGTAATCAGCGCAGACCTAAATGATCTCGACCGCACAGCTCGATTCGGTGGAGCTATCGTTTTCGAACATCTAGCCATCTAAGTTGACCCATCATCGGGATTCGCAAGCCATCACCACTCGTAAGCACTCCAATTGTGCCTTCTACTCGATTCCACTTTCCCCGCCGTAATCGTATCCAAACCGCCCTGGCCGCCTACTGCACGGTCTCAAGGCGACCGAATTATTCGCTAGCCTCCATTGAAGCCGATATCCGTTTGGTCAGCATCTCGATACGCTCGGTTATCTCGCGATGCTCACGCTTCAAGCGCTCAAGTTCATCGGCAAAGTTAAGCGCCGCCAGGATCGCCACGTCGATCGAATTCACCGCGCGGCTCGCTTCCTGGATGCTCTTTATTTTCGCGTCCACCGCCTCGGCTACCGCTTTGACCCACTCGTCGTCCGCGTCGCTGGCCACCACCAGGTTTTGACCCATAATTTCGACCTTGACGCGGGTCATACATTGTCTCAGGCGAAATCCAAGCCGTTCAAACGCTCCAGCAGCTTCTCGATTCGGTTCTTGATCTCGACCCGTTCGTTTTCATGTTGGCGCCGGTCGCCATCCAGTTGCTTGAGCTGCGCGCTCATCTCGGCCAGCCGCCGATCGCTCTCCGTCGCGCGCTCGGCCAGAGCCTGGTTCTCACGACGCAGCTTCTCGACCTTCTCGAGAAACAACTGAATCCGCTCATCTAACTCTTTAAGTCTATCTAGTGACATGCCGATAAATTTCCGCTGTTAGTTTAAATTTCCACTGGTAGAGGCGTCAAGCTGCATAAGACCCACTTGCCGCCTGATCGCCCGATTCGTCGGTAAACAACGCGTCAGCAAATTCGGCCGCGTCGAACGGGCGCAAGTCCTGTAGATCTTCGCCGACTCCGACGAATCGCACTGGCAGCTTAAGCCGCTCCGCCACCGCCACCACTACCCCGCCCTTGGCCGTGCTATCAAGCTTGGCCAGCACCACGCCGGTGAGCGGCACCGCGTCGGCGAAGATCTTGGCCTGGCTCAAAGCGTTTTGGCCGGTGGTCGCGTCCAGCACCAGCCAGGTCTCGTGCGGAGCGCCGGGAAGCTCGCGGCCCATTACGCGCGCGACCTTCTTCAATTCCTCCATTAAGTTGACCTTGGTCTGAAGTCGGCCCGCGGTATCGATTAGAACCGTGCGCATTTTACGAGCCATCGCGGCCTTGACCGTATCGAAGGCAACCGCTGCCGGGTCGGAGCCCTGTTTCTGTTTGATCAATTCTACTCCCACCCGATCGCACCATACCTGCAGTTGGTCGATCGCGGCGGCGCGAAAGGTGTCCGCCGCCCCCACGAGCACCGATTCGCGCTCAGTCTTCATCCGATTGGCGAGCTTGGCGACCGTGGTGGTCTTGCCCGCGCCGTTCACTCCCACCAGCATCACCACCAGCGGCGCGTCACCGGGGTCAGCGGGTGTGCGGCTCGCCTGCGTCAGCATCGAGATGATCTCAGCCTTGAGAACGTCGCGAATCGTATCCTGGTTAGCGTTGTTTTTAAGGCGCGTCCTCACCGCGTCGACCAGCTTCATGCTGGCCTCGACTCCGACGTCGGCCGCGATAAGCGCTTCTTCGAGACCCTCGTAAATCTCGTCGACCTTGGCCTTGCCCGCGATCGCCGCGCGCAAACGGCCGAGAAAATTCTCGCGGGTACGCCGCAATCCCAAGCCGAGTCGTACCGGCTGCGCAGGCGCGATCTGCACCGGCGCTGCCGCGGAAGCTTCAGTCGCGATCGGCGGTGCCGTCGGCGGTCCAACGGATTCCCGTTCAACTGGCGGCCGTCCAAAAGGTGGCTGCCCAATCTCTATTGCGGGCGGCTGCGCAGGAGCGACAGCTTCCGGCTCGAGCGGCTCCGCCGCGCTCGGTGTCTCGAATTCTGCAACACCAGGCGGAGCGCCACCTGGCGGCGCCGCCTCGGCGCCTGGTACCGGAGTCGACAACTCGGACTCGCGCTGCGCTGGAGCTTCGGTTTTCGGCTGAGGGAGTTTCTTGCGCATGCTGAACTCGATCAGCATGCCGACAAAGGTCAGCCCAACGCCGGTCGCGAGCGCGACCGCGATCATAATCCAAATGTCGTATGGACCCGTCACGCGATTCTCTCTTCGTTCACTTCGTCATCGAGTGCGACAACTATAGCACGATACAGGACCGCTTCTCAGACGGGAATCAAGCGCCGAGCGATGGATGGCGACGGCGGCTGGCGCGCGGGTTGCCGTCCGTAGCGCGCAACCCGCGCGCCAGTCGCGCCTTCCTTGATTACAGGGGGACGCGCTCGCGCTGCGCGCGAGCGCGTCCTCCTGTAACTACGCCGCCTGCGGAATCTGTATCGAGATGATACGCGAGATACCCGGCTGCTCCATCGTCACGCCGTGCAGTTGGTCGGCCGCCTGCATCGTCCGCTGGTTATGCGTAATGACGATGAACTGCGAGCGTTCCTTCAGCTCGCGCATCAGGCTGGTGAAAGCCGAGAGGCTGAATTCGTCCAGCGGCGCATCGACTTCGTCGAGCATACAGAACGGACTGGGATTCAGCAGGAACAGCGAGAACACTAGTCCGATCGCGGAAAGCGCCTTCTCGCCACCGGACAGCAGCGACAGATCTTTGACCTTTTTGCCCACCGGCTGCACCAGGATATTGACGCCGGATTCGAGCAGGTCGTCGGGCTCGGTCAGTTCGAGACGCGCCTTGCCGCCACGCATCAGCTTGGGGAAGAGCTCAGCAAAATTTTTGGCTGCCGCTTCGAACGTTTCGGCGAAGCGCCTGCGGGCTTCGCGATTCAGCTTCTGGATGGTCTGCGTCAGATCGTGCAGCGCGCTTTGCAAGTCCTCGCGCTGAGCGTTCAGCGCGCTGGCGCGCTCCTCGAGCTCTTTGACCTCGCTCTCGGCGGCCAGATTCACCTCGCCGATCCGCTCAGCCTTGGCGCGCAGTTCCGCCAGTCTATTTTCGTCCTGCTCGGTATCGCGTCCGGCCAAGGCCTGTTCGAGTTCGGCGCGCATCGTTTCGAATGCGACCTGGAACTTCTCGGCGAAATTATGCTCGAGCTCTTCGCTGAGCGCCCGCGCACGCTCGTGCCGGAGCCCGCACTGAACGATTTCCTGCTCAACCGCCGCGAGCTTCTCGGCCAAATCCTTTAGCGAATGGCGCAGGCTTTCGAGTTCGACCGATCGCTCCTGGCAGAGCGTGCGCAAGCCTTGCAGTTGAAGCTCGAGCTGGGCCTCGCGCGCGGCCGACGCTTGATCTTGTTCGTCAAGTTGCAGCAACTCGCGCTGGAACTCGGCGCGCTCGATCGTCGATCGTTCCAGCGTTGCCTGGTTGTGATTGATCTGGGACTCGATCTCGCGCGCGAGATTCGCCGCTTGCACGTGTTCTCGCGCCAGCGCGCTCAGGCGAGCGTTGCGATGCTCCACGCGTGCGGCCAGATCGAGCATCTCCTCGCCGAGTTTGTCGGCGGCAGCCTTTTTAAGCGTGAACTCGGCCTTGAGTTCCGCCAGCCTCGCGCGCAGATCGCGCTCCTCGAGCGCGAGCGCTTCGAGCCGGATGTTGGCGGCTGGCGCGACACTCTCAAGCTCGTCCAAGCGACGCTCGGCCGCGTTCCGATTCGCCTCGGCCAGCGCGAGCTGCTGTTGTATTTGCGTAAGCGTGTTGCGCTTGTGACCGAGTACCTTTTCGGTTTCGGCGGCCTGGCGCCGGGCTCCCGAGAGATCGCTTTCGCTCCGCTCCCGTACGGCGCGCGCATGTTCAAGCCTGGCAACGAGCTCGCGCCGTTCCGTCTCGGCCTGCGTCAGCGCGTCCTGAGCCTGCTCGACCGAGAGTATTTGTTCGCCGCTTTTATCTTCGCCATGTTCCTGCGCGCTTCCGCCGGTTACGATCCGGCCCGGCCATACCACATCACCTTCGTAGGTCACGAAGACCGTGCCGTGGCCGTTGAGGTCGGCCGCCGCCAGCGCGGAGCGCAGGTCCTCGGCCACCATCACGTGCCCCAGCATCGCCTCCGCTGTTGGGCGAAACCGCGGCTCGATTCCGAGCATATCGATCAAACGCCCCGCGATACCGGGGGCGGCGATCGCGTGATGCTCCAGTGCGCCGATCGATTCCGGTACGAAGCTCAAGCGTCCGCCCTGGCGCGCTTTCAAGATCTCGACCGCCTTGACGGCGAATTGCGGCGACTCCACGATCACGGCGTGAAGCTGCTCGCCCAGCACGGCTTTGAGCGCAGGCGCAAGCGACGCGGGCGCCTTGATAATGTCGAACAGGAATGGCGGCGGAGTAGCCGGAGAGTCGCCATTGAGCGATTCAAGCACGACGCGCAGGCGCTCTCCCGCGCCATTGGGAGACAGGGGTGCCGCATGCTTGATCGCAGAGGCGAGCGCCTGGCGCGCGACCTGGTTCTGCGCCTCGTGACGATCGACAGCCGCGCGCGCCTGATGCTCTCCTTCAGCGGCGGCCGCGCGCTGAGCGTCGCAAACGTCCACCTGGGCGCGCGACGCCTCCAGCTCAGCTTGCGCGGAGGCCATTTCCGTTTGAGCTTTATCGAGCGACGCTTCAAGCTCCGGGTAAGCGGTTCGTGCCTGCGCGAGGCGCTGTTCCAGTTCGGCGCGTTCGCCCGCCAGATCGGCCAGACGGCCGCGGATCACGGCGGCTTCGCGCAAGGCTTCAGAAAGTTGATCTCTCAATTGCTCGGCAAATTGTTCGACCTCTTCAATCACGCGCGTCGAATCGTCGTGGCGGCGGCGCAGCTCCTGCAGCTCCAGATCCGACCCGGAATCGGCGTTGGTTTCGCGCGCCAGCCGCGCACCCAACTCGGCGCGCGCGGCGCGCGCAACGGTGGCCTTCACGACCAGTTCGCCCGCGCGCGCGATCAGGTCGGGCTCAAGCTCATCGATTGATGCCAGACGACGCTCAATAAAAGCGCGGCTGCGAGCGCGCTCGCCCCGTCCGGCTTTCAGATTATCCAGCTCGCGCGAGGCGGCGACTTCGCGCTCGCGCTCCGTCTGCAACGCCGCATGCGCGCTATCGACCGCGGCCTGTAACTCATCGCGCTGAAGCCGCTCAGCGACGGCTTCGCTCTCGAGGTGCGCGATTCGGCCGGATTGAGTTTCTAGTTCCGCGTATTGGATGAGAAGCCGGCGAGCAGCAGCCAGCCGCTCCAACTCGTTGAGCTCGAGCTTTATCGCTTTGTACGCTTCGGCCTTTTTTGCCTGGCGTCGGGCGAACGCGAGCTGGCGATCGATCTCGCTCAGGACGTCGTCGAGGCGGGCGAGATTCTCCTTCACCCGCTCGAGCTTGCGCTCGCTTATCTCGCGCCGCCCCTTGAACAGCGCGAGTCCGGCAGCTTCTTCTATCAGGGAGCGCAGTTCGACCGGCTTGGCCTGGATGATCTCCTCGATTTTACCCTGCTCGATAATCGCATAGCCGCGGCTATGAATCTGCGCGGCCATGAAGAACTCGGTGATATCCTTCAGCCGGCAAGCGATCTTGTTAATCAGGTATTCCGATTCACCCGAGCGGTACACGCGACGCGTGACCTCGACCTCGCTCAGCCCGGAATACGGTTCCGGTAGAGGCCGCTCCTCTTCCGCTTCCAGCATCAACGACACCTGCGCCATCCCGGCCGCGGGATGGGAGTCGTTGCCGGCGTAAATCAGGTCCTCGATTAGCTTGCCGCGCAAACGAGTCGGCGCCTGCTCGCCGAGCAGCCATCGGATGGCGTCGACGACGTTAGACTTGCCGCACCCGTTAGGGCCGACTACCGCAGTGATGCCGGGATCGAAACTTATCGTCGTCGGCTCAAGAAACGATTTGAAGCCGACGATCTCGAGGCTCTTTAGACGCATACTGCCTCACCGCCCCTCCTCCTACACAACCACCACCATCGTTATCCCAGAGGCAAAGACGAGCGTCAAGCCAAACGCACTAACTGGCGCACGATTGGCGCCATCTACCGCTATATATTGGGGTTTAGCTCGAACGCCAGGCTAATCGCGCAAGAGCTCGGT
>DATJOQ010000055.1:0-4569 GCA_035506935.1 Binataceae bacterium (SeqCode)
TTGCGGGCACCGCATTCCGATGGATCATCGAGTTGTGGCCAAGCCCATCCTGGGCGGAATGCATCACGAATACACGTTGGAGAGGCGCGCGGCGTGACTCGCTCAAGGGCCGAACAAGGCGGGAAAATCCCTTGGCAGGGCGTGCTGATTTCGGTACAGCCGCGGATCCGCTTGAACCGCTCGTTCGATCAGCGCAGCCATACCTATCTGGGCTACGCTCTGACTGTACGTGGCATCGTGGGAACCGAGTCCCGCGAATTTCGCCTCGGCGTGGGGCAAGGCGCTCACGGTAAACACCAATTCCGCGTCGGCGATTCAGTGTCCGGTGATGCGCTGGCGGTTGCTGATCCACGATTCGAGACAGTCGAATTCTATAAGATCGGTAATCTGAAGCTTGAGTTACGTGCTGCTGAGCAAGAGCGTTATACGCTCCCCCCGTGGCAGGGTCCGCCATCGCCGCTTGCGGTCTACCGTGAACGCGGCTATCGGCGACTTAGCGCACGGACGTACCAGCAAAAGTGCGCGAGCTGCATGTGGGGATGCTGGACGGCGGTAGAGATGATCATCGACCAGTGGAATCCGAGTCAGCGCCGCTATCGAACCGAGACCTTCTGCTATGGTCCGCTTTCTTGTCCGTTCTACCAATCTGGACCGGCACGCAAGGTTCCCGGCCGTAAAGGAATGAGTTACACCGAAGAGGACTGGGTTGACGTGGACGCGACTGCACACCGTAGCCCCGAAGACTAGATTGGTCGAGGCACGCTCGGCCTTCGATAGCGTTCAAGAGCTTCTGTGAGCGTGCGGCTTTTCAAATAGGTGGTCGCCGCCCATCACCGGAATTTTTGCGGATCACAGCTACGCAGCCTCGGGAAGCGGTTTCTCCGATTCGCGAGGTATAATAGTGTTTGCAGCCTGATGCTCCCGCCGTGGCAGCAGACGTGCCGAATTTAGGATGAATGCTAACTCCGAGGTCACGTGAATAAATGCCGCCAACGCTGGATTCAGCAGACCCATCGACGCTAGCGCGATGCCGATGAGATCCACTCCGATGGTGCCGGTAAAATTCCACCAGATGATCCGGCGAGTTCGGCGCGCAATCGCAAGTGTCGCGGCGAACTTCAGCAAGTCGTTGCCGATCAACAGGACGTCTGCACTCTCGCGTGCGATCTCAGTACCCGAGCTCATCGCAACGCCGACGCTCGCTTCAGCCAGGGCGGGAGCATCGTTGACACCGTCCCCGACCATCGCCACGATGCGGCCGCTTGCGACCAGGCTTTTGATGCGCTCGAGCTTCATATCGGGCAGCAGGTCGGCTTCGACCTCATTGATGCCGAGATCGAACGCAACCTTCCGGGCTACCGGCATTGAATCTCCAGTCAGCAAGATGGTGCGGATGCCCATGCTGTTGAGCGCCTCGATAGCGCGCGCCGCCTCAGGCCTGACGGTGTCAGAGACCAAGATCGCCCCAAGAAAGTGTCCGTTGCGAGCTACTAAGACCTCCGAGGCGGTATCCGATCTGGTGGCGAATGTTCGCGGAATTTCTACTACGTGCTCCCTCAGCAAGCCGCGATTGCCAACCAGGATTGTGACACCGTCCACCACCGCAGCGATGCCGCGACCGGGCACATAGTCAAATCGTTCGGGTTCTCGGAGCGGACGATTGGTTGCCGACGCACTGTTGACGATCGCTTTTCCGAGCGGATGCTCGGACCGCATTTCCGCCCAAGCCGCGGCGTCGAGGATTTCGACGTCCGATATGCCATAGGCCGGACGGATCGCTCGTACCGCTGGCTGTCCAAAGGTCAGTGTCCCAGTTTTGTCGAGCACGACAATGTCCGCCTCTCCCAAAGTTTCGAGGTAAAGGCCGCCTTTGATGATCGCACCCAGGCGTGCGGAGCGACCGATACCGCCCAGAACCGCCAATGGTGTGCCGGCGGCGATGCCGCATGCTCCTGCCACGATTATCACTGAAATCGTTGAACGGGCGTCGCTGGTGATCATGAAGGTGACTGCCGCCGCGGCAAGTGCAAAGTAGACTAAGTATCCAGCCAGCCGATCCGCCAGCTGTTGCACCGGCGCACGCGAACGCTCGGCGTGTTCGACGGCCTGCACTATCCTGCCATAGCTGGTATCGCGCCCGATCCGTTCGACACGGATTTCGAGCGCACCTGAGAAGTTGATCGTTCCTGCATAAGCAACTGACCCCGGCACCTTCTCGGCCGGCATCGATTCACCCGTAATCCGGCTCTGGTCAACGAACGAATGTCCTCCGATCACGATCCCGTCCACCGGTACTAGTCCGCCTGGGTTGACCAGCACGGAATCGCCGATCTGCAGCTCGTCAGTGGAGGCTTCGCGCAGACCAGTGGCGTTGCGAACCGTGATCGAATGAGGGAGGAAATCCATCAAATCCCTGATGGCGCGCCTACCGCGAGAGACGGTCATCCGCTCGAGCACTTCGGCGACCAGAACGAACAAGGTGATGATTAGCGCGGTGAAGAATTGAGAGATCGCAGTTGCTGCGACGATCGCGATGCTCATCGACAATTCCATCGTCATCCGCCGCGCCGCGGCGTTATCGACCGCTTCCTTGAAGATCGGCCAAGCTCCGATCAGAACGCCGACCGAGCCGATCAGGCTGAACCTTCGGAAAGGCTCCCAAAGACAGAACCAGACCTCTGTGGCCGACAGCAGGACCACGATGATCCGCATCGCTTCGACTCGACCGAAGACATGCTCGTCCAGGCTTTCCTCAGGGTTCCTCGCGATCGTGTCAACTTGCGCACGGTCGGTCGTGACCGGAACCTTGATTGTTGGGCGCTCCATTGCAGTTCTCCGCGAGCTACTTGAGGTAAGATTGAACGATCTCGATCAGCTCCTCCGCGCCCTGAGCGCGGGAGCCACGTTCGCGATCCGGATCAACCACGTGCGTGCGGATGTGGTCCTCGATAATTTCGGCCATCAGGCTATTCATCGCCCCGCGCGCCGCGACCACGAGATGAAGCACGTCGGCACATCCCTTTTCCTCTTCGATCGCGCGCTCGAGTGCTTGCACCTGTCCACATACCCGTCGCACTCGGTTTAACAACTTTGTCTTCTCTTTAATCGTATGTGACATATATCACGCCTCTATACCCAACGGGGTATAATATTATGGTCAAACACGATCCGTGTCCAATAGAACGAGCATCTAAAGAGAAGATTAAGAGATACCCCGCCGCATATCAGGTTGTGCGGGAGGGGTTGGCGCCGCGCTGATGGGACCTTTTTCCGTTAGAAGAAGAGGCCATGACGAGCTGACGAGGACAGGGATCGTGAACGGCCTTCGGCTTCAATCCTCCGAAGCCGAGGAGCGAACCGTGGGCCACGTCAAATCTTCTCTGGATTGCAGATGCTTCCGTTTTCGCGAGGGTGGCAAAGGATCCGCTCTGCGCTTGTTCTTGGGCCGATAACTATCGCCGCTGACGCTGACGATTGTGGAGTGGTACGGCACGCGATCCGCACGGCAGCTCGCTGTCGTTACCGAAAATTCGATCCGAGTGACAGGTCGTGCGGAATCGAGTAGTTTGCGTTGGATGTCTGAGTGGCTCCGACAGCTGGCCTACGCTCTGAGCTTGCGGCTCAAATCTCGCGCCCGGCTCGAGGCCGAGAATCTGGTTCTCCGCCAGCAACTCAACATCGCCGTCCGCAAGCTGCCAAAGCGTTTACAATTGAGGAACTCGGATCGCCTGCTGCTCGTGTGACTATACCGCCTCTTTCCTTCAATCCTCAGCGCAATCCAGATTGTCAGGCCTGAAACGGTTATTCGCTGGCATCGTCGCGGGTTTCGAGCTTACTGGCGCTGGAGATCACGTCCCGGTACAGGACGCCCAACGATCGACCGGGAGCTTTGTGACCTCATCCGGCGGATGAGCATGGCCAACCCGCTTTGGGGTGCACCGCGCATCCATGGTGAGCTGCTGATGCTCGGAATCGAAATTGCCCAGTCGACGGTAGCAAAATACATGGTGCCGAGAGCGCGACGACCGCCGTCACAGAGTTGGAAAACTTTCCTGCGCAACCACGCGACAGCAATTGCTTCGATTGACCTGTTCGTGGTGCCGACTGCGTTTTTCAAATTGCTCTACGGGCTGGTGATTCTGGGGCACGAGCGCAGGCAATTGATAGGATTCGGTGTCACCGAGCATCCCACGGCCGAATGGATCGCCGGGCAGTTGACAGAGGCATTTCCTTGGGACACAGCACCAAGCTATCTGATTCGAGATCGCGATGCTGTTTACGGCCACGCCTTTGTCAAGCGTGTGCGGGCAATGGGCATTCGTGATCGCCCAAGCTCAGCCCGCTCCCCTTGGCAAAATGGACATGTCGAGCGGCTGATTGGCTCGATTCGCCGCGAGTGTATCGACCATACGGTGGTGTTCGGCGAGGCACACCTGCGTCGCATCCTTCGCTCATACGCCGCCTACTATAATGAAGTGCGGACCCATCTATAGCTCCGAGATTCGCCATTGGTCAATTGCCATCACCTTGACCCTCGGTAAAGGCACAAAACCCAGCAACGCACACCCC
>DATJOQ010000056.1:0-6178 GCA_035506935.1 Binataceae bacterium (SeqCode)
AGCGACCAGCCAAGACCGGCAGGGCAGATTAATCTGCCCCGTTTGAATGCAAATGAAGGAGCGGCTCCGCGGAAGAGCCGCGATGTGCTCGACCGCTTACGCGGCGGACAAATGTGTGGCGCGAGCGCTTACGATCGAATGAAGCGTCAGAGCCGCCTTGTGCCAGGTGAAATCGCGCGCGAGAGAATTCGCCGCGCGCCGTCCTTTGGCGAGCGCGTGCGAGTAGTTGCGCTGCACCGTGCGCATTTCCGCGGCGAGCGCCGCGGGATCGATCGATGCCATCACGTTGGGGCCGAAGTACTCGACCGCAATCATCCGTGCGTTTACAGGGTAGGCGTTATCGCGGTTGGCGAAATCGCGCACCCCGGCGTAATCGGTGAAGATCGACGGCAGTCCGGTTGCCATCGCTTCGGCCAACGTCAAGCCAAACGCCTCGCCGTAGCTGGGAAACACGAAGCAATGGGCCGAGGCGTAAAGCGCAGCGAGTTCCTGATCGCTCAGGCAGCGGCTGTCGGCGATTACATTGCCGGCACGATCGATCGAGCCAGCGGCGGAAGTGGTTTTGACGTAGAGCTCGACTTCGGAGTCGCGTTCAAATTCGGGCCGCCAGGCGCGATCGAGGAGCGGCCAGCCCTTGCGGGGATTGGGCGCGCCGACCCAGAGATAGCGAAATTTCTGATCGGGTCGCGGCACGTGCCGCTCGAAAAATGGAAATCGTGCAGCGTCGACTCCTAGAGGACATCGAAAGGCTGAAATACCGGCGGCGTTGAACACGCGCAGGTTGTGGCGGGAGGGAACCACGACCAAGTCGGCGCGCTTGCACGGCGCACGATAGGCGGCAGGCAAAATTTCTCCCTCGAACGCGGTGAACAGAACGTTAAGATAATTTGCGCGAGGAGTGAAGAAATGCGGCGGTGTGACATGAACTAGAGCGTTCGCGGTGTCGGCATCTTCAACATGATATCCGAGCTGATCGAGTGCGGCCCGCAGTTCGTCGCTCCAGCGGCTGTAGCCGAACGCATTGCCGAAGCGCGGATGGCGGTCCGGAATGTGAATCTTCACGGCTGGCCCCATCCGCGCCGATAGATAACCGGCAGCCGCATCCTGAACACGCCGACGTCCGGCGCACCGAAGAACGCGGCCAGGCCTTCGTCGGTTTCGATCGAGAGCGTGGTGCCGCTGGGAATGAAATCGACGATCGTTCCATTCAGATCGCCGGGCTCGAGCGCGGCCGCGAGTGCGACTTCGACGTCGTGGAGCAGGGCTTCTTTGGCGTGCGTGGCGTCGATCGCGATCGATCCGTCGGCGCGCGCATAACCCCAGATTACGATCTCGAAAATGTTAGTCAGTAGCTGCGGCCCAACGGTTTGCCAACGACTGGTTTCGTTGCCCTCGGTTACAAACAAGGCCGGAAAAATCGTGATACGGTCCACCGGCATCAGTATTCGAGTAACCGATTCAGGATCGACCGTGTAGAAGTAATCGGGCGCGCCCGAGATAGCCTGAAGCGCGATGACGACGTTATCCAGGATGAGATTGCGTTGCGCGGTCGGCATCGTCACAGCGCCTCCGAGACACCGGCGCGGAATACGTCGAGGATATCGTTCTGCTTTTCGGCCAGGGCCGAGCCAAAAAACGAGCGCGAGGGAAGTTCAACTGATGGTTGAAGTTTAAACAGGGGCGTGATCGCTCCCTTGGGGCCCTTGCCGAACAGAATTTGTTTGCGCACAAACGTTCCGCTAAAGCCACCGATCGCCGGATTGGCGATCAAATCACGTGCGGTGAAGCGCGCCACGCCGTCGCCGCCGAGCGCTGCAGCGAGCGGAATAGTGAGGTTGGCGACCGATCGGGCCGAGATCTTACCGCCGAATTCTTGAATGCGGGCATAAATCACCGAGGTGCCGATAGTGCCAACCGCTTGCCCGTCGGTCGCGCTGACTTCGGACATGATAGAATTACGAAGTTCGCCCGTGCGCTGCTTGAGCGGATTACCGGAGAGCTTGTCGGTCATGATGTACTCGCGCAGCATCGTGGTGGCCGACGTCATCTCGGATTTGAGGTCTTGGCCGAGTCGAGCAGCTATCTGACCGAGCGCGGCGGCTACGTCCGAGGCCGAGCCAATCGAAATAGTCACTGACATTATCAGTAGCCCCTCAATGTGCGCTTGTAGTTATTCAGTTTGATGACGGTCTGAGGCAGCAGATCGGAAGTATTGAAGAAATTGACGTGCGTTCCGAGCATTCCCTGGCCCGAGACGTCGATGTGATCGCGATCCTTGAACCACAGCAGAGCAACCTCGAGTGCTGCTTGCGAAAGGTCGGGTGGCGTCGTCAGATAGCCGGCGTTGTATACAACCTGGAGATTCTGGATCCCGCAACCAAATATCTGCCCCAGGAGCTCGCCGGTCGGCAGGACTAAGATGAACGAGGTATTCGCGATCACGGTTTTGAACATCAAGCGCGGCAGTTCTGGATCGGGAACTATGCTCGCCAGTGAGTAGGGCTGTCCGGACGGCAGGTCGGTAATAGAGACCAGCGAACCGATTGGCCATTGCTTTACCCACTGCCAAGGTTTGCCACTGCCGTTGTAAGTTTCGATGAAGGTGAGCTGAAAAGCGAAATCGACAGTATCGCTCACGCTCAAACTAGTGGTGGATGCGAGATATAACTTGCTAGTGGTATTAAGCATCCCCGAGGCGGGAGCGATCACACTGGTGGTGGCTCCGCTGGTAAAGTCCGTCATCTGGGTCCCAATCGGAGGGATTCCAGGCAGCGCCGCGGTCAGTGTTATGTACGCTCCGCCGGCGTCACTGCCGACCGATGCGATTGCGGAAATCCCTTGTCCGCCAAGGATATAAAGATTGCGGTCGAGGAATCCCGCGATGAACACGGAAGCCGCCGTGATCAGGCTCGCAAGAACACCATCGTTGGTGGTGTCGGTAGGATTAGCGCCGCCCATGTAAGCCTTCAAATTCTGCAAAAGGCAAAGATCGCCGGGAGTTGGCATCAGGGTGTCACCGCCTCTCGAAGCTGCACGTTCCAGGAGTAGTGCAACGATTGATCAAAGAGAAACTTCCACTGGTACTGATTGATAGCGAAACGCACGGTATGCACTACGCCAAGGAAATCAGTGAGCTGAAAGTCATTACCCAGGACCGTCACGACAAATGATTCGAAGTTAATCTTGTCAGTGATAGTCAGAAACTTGAACTTCAGGGTATAGATTCTTTGCGAATAACCTTTGTAGTAATCGTAACGCTGATTGCCCGCGCTTAAATCGCTGGCTATTGCCATCGTGCGCTGGACGTCATCCGGGAATTGCGGATTAACCGACGGCACGAAGCTGGTGGTTGGAGATGCCGCGGTCGGAAAATCCAACCGCACCTGAGTATCTGGCATGATGGTAATCCGACCGCGAGAGAATTGGCTAATCGGCCTAGCAGAAGTGAGGGAGACTATTTGAAAGGATAAGGTTCGGACCTACTTGGCGTCCTTCGCAAAGATCAATCCGACACCGGCCAGGGCCGAGAGAAGATTTTGCACGTCGAGCGGGGTCAAAGCTTTGTTCAAGGCGTGAGCGATCAGCGTCATCGCCGCGGCGGCCACGAGCATAACTCCGACGGTTGTGGTCTTGAGGTCAGACATTCGAGTGTATCCTTCGATGATGCGCAGATCAGGGATTGCGCGAAGAGATAAAATGCCGAGCGCTATCAGAGGTCCTGAGACTTCCACAGATTCCAGAAGGTATTGCCGCCGCCGCTGCTGGTATTGCCGTCGTAGCGGAAGCCGAACCAGTCGCATTTGCCGGCGGTCTGGGTCATGCCGTTGGTGGGCGCTGTGCCGCCAGGCCATCTGACGTTGGAAGGCCAAGTGAGCGTATGATTACCGACACTGTCCTGGCATAGCTTGATCGAGACTTCCTGGCCGGAGCTGTAGGCGGGCTCGCTGTTCTGCATGGTGAGAGTTACCGCGCCGGTAAGGGTTGCGTCGATCTCGTTGCCGAACTTGAAGTCAAAAGTAATAGCGCCGGTAATATTTCCGGGCATTTGCGGTGTCAGATACAGGCCACGATTAGCCAGTGAAGTGCCCGAGTTGTGAAACGTTCCTATATCATTTCCGGAATCAACAAGAACGTACGAACTACCTTGAGGAATTAGGTTTGCCGCCTTTTGGTTCTCGGAATGATTGCCAAACAGATAGAGATGACCTAAGTATGTGATCTGGTTAATCGAGAGCTCCGAGTTGCTAATTCGCAGAGTTTCGTCGGTGGCATTCTCGAGCACGTTAAAATTCTGCGCGCCCTGGCTGTTGAGAGTACAACCATTGAAAGCGACGGTCGCGTTGGAGGCCTCCAGGTCGATCACGTTGATCGAGAGATTGGGGGAACTCCATTCGTATCGATAGCCGTGAAAATCGTAGTAGGCGCCGTGTGCGCCGGAGTCAATTACCAGCAAACGACCCGGAGTGGCGATAGTGATCGGAGAGGGAGCTTCGGTTTTGGCGCCGTCGACGGTCTCGCCCGGATCAGGATAGCTGCCGGCGAAGGCGTGGAATTGCGCGTCGGTAGCGGTCACCTCAGTGCCGTGCATCGAAAAGGAGCCGCCGTACTGCTTGACGCCGGTGGCGCAGTCGGCCCAATTGCCGGCAACAAAGGTGTGGTAGAGGGTTTGGGGATGACCGAGGAAAACACAAGCGTCGGAGGTTTCATAGATATCGACGTTGATCACCGACGCCTCGTCGTTGTTCTGGTCGAATCCCGGGTCGGCGCTCCACAGCAGACCTTCGACCAGGCCGCCGTTGGTGCCGCCGTCCCATTGCCCGGACAGGAACAGGTCTTTGTAGATCATCGCGTGAGCGATACTTGGGCCCGAGGCCATGCGGCTTTCGATTGCGGTGATCGCGGGGCCGGCGGTCGAGCCGTAAATACTCAGTCGCTCGACGCCAGACTGCTGGCTATTCTCAAAAAAGAAGACTGGCAAGCCCGCCATCATGCGCGAGGCGTATATGCGGGTGCTGGTGCCCGAGGAACTGAAATTCTCTTTACCTGCGCCGACGAAGTGAAGTCCCAGGAATCCGGTGGCCTTGACCGGGTAGGAAAAGACATATTGGCCGGCCGGGACGAATATAGCGCCAGCTTTGGAACTGGCTAATGAATTGACTATTGTTTGGAAGGCCTGGGAATCGTCGTGGAAGACGGCGGCGGAAGTGACGGGATTGGTGGCCGCTGCGGCTAGCGTCAGGCTATTCGAGCCTGCGCCAGACACGATAGTAGTCAACAGAGTATCGGGCAGAGCCGACGACGGTGGGGAATTGGGGATGGTCGGCATGCCGGTGACAGGAGTCTGACCATAGTCGGTAAACGTCAGCGCGGTCGAAGCGCCGCTGGTATTTGGCACCAGGGCCAGCACGCCACTCGAACCGATCCGATAAATCGCGTAGGACTCGTCGCCGGCGCGCGGCGTCAGCGTGATGACATTGTAGTTGGTGCCATAAGAGAGAGAGGAATTGTTGTTGACCGAGACGCTCGCTGCGCTGGCTGCGGAGCCTCCGCCGTTTCCATCGAGGGCCACTACTTCATATTGATAAGAGGTGCTGCAGGAGGAAGCGCAGGTCGCGGTAATCGCAGGGGATGAAGGCGCACCAGCGGTGGGATTGGGGCCAGCATGGGCCACGGCAACACCTTGGCCGTTGGCGAAATCGATAGGCGAAGCGAGGGTCAAGGTGGTCGGCGAACCTGAGCTGATGCTGCCGGTTGTGTTTTGCGTACTGCCCGAGACGGAGCCGTAAGCCTGGACGTTGTAAACGCCGTTGACACTGGCGCCGTTAAACAGGTCTTTGTTCAGCGACACGGTGTCGGTGGCAGCGTCGGATAGCGGCGCGCTGCCGAGTCCGACAGTTACCGGTTCGACCATCGCGATTTTTTGCGAAGGGGGTGTGACCACGTGGATCGCGGTCGACGGGGTGCCGCTGAAGCTGAATCGATTACCCAGAAATGAGAGACTTCCGCCGCCGTCAACCAATGCCACCGGCGCGGAGTTAGTAGAATCGATTTCGCCGCCATTGACTACTGCGGCGCCGATACTACTGAATACAGCGCCGCCCAACCATGTGGTTCCGCCGAGTTCCACATCAAAGATCGGACTGTTCAGCGTTACCGTTGAATCGCCGGCGGCTTTGAA
>DATJOQ010000057.1:0-13035 GCA_035506935.1 Binataceae bacterium (SeqCode)
GCATTGCCGAAAAATCTGCCCTGCAGTGACGCCTTGAACCACCCAGGCTCGCTCTAAACTCTATCATCATACAGTCGTGACCCGCAGACCGATCGATGACAGCCAACATCACGCCGCGTGAGGCGAGCGCGCTGCAGCTTACGCCACGCAAGCACAGGATCATGATCGTCGCGGGCGAGGCCTCAGGCGATCTGCACGGCGCCGAGCTCGCGCGGGAAATTGTCGCGCGCGACCCCGATTGCGAGATCTTTGGAATCGCCGGCGAGCTGATGCGCAGCGCGGGTGTGCGCGCCATCTATCGCACCGACGAGATCGCCGGCATGGGCCTGACCGAACTCGCTTCGACGATCCGGCACACGCTGAGCGCGCTTAAGAATCTGCGCGCGATTCTCAAGCGCGACAAGCCCGACCTGCTGATCCTGATCGACTTCCCGGACTTCAATATGCGGCTCGCCAAAACCGCGAAAGCCGCCGGCGTTCCCGTGCTGTATTACATCGCTCCACAGGTATGGGCGTGGCGGCGTGGCCGTATCCGCAAGTTGATCGAGCGCACCGATAAAATCGCCGTGGTGCTGCCGTTCGAGGCGGAACTTTATCGGGCCGCGGGTTCGCGAGTTGCCTTCGTCGGCCATCCGCTGCTCGACGTGATTGCGCCCAGTCCGCGCGCGGAGACCTTGACCCGCCACGGCCTGGCTCCCGACGCGCGCTTGCTCGCGATTCTGCCCGGCAGCCGGCGCAAAGAGATTCGCTATCTGCTCGAACCGATGGTGGCCGCGGCGCGCGTGCTAGCTCGCGCGCACGGCCTGATTCCGTGCCTCGCCCTGGCGCAGACTCTGACCGTCGCCGACCTCGAACGCGAAGGCCGCGTGCCGCTCGACGGTATGCGTATTATCGAGAACGACACTTATAGTATCGTAGCGGCCAGTGAAGCGGCGCTGGTGGCTTCGGGCACCGCCACGCTGGAGACGGCGCTTATCGGGCGTCCGATGGTGATAGCGTACAAAGTATCGCAGCTTACCTGGACTGCGGCGCGGCTGTTGGTGAGAGGGGTAAATTTCGCGGGGATGCCGAATATACTTGCCGGTCGGGAAATCGTACCCGAATTGATACAGAGTCAAGTCACGGTCGCCAACGTTGTACGCGCGGCCGAACGCGTGCTGAGCGAACCCTATCGAAGCGAAACCGTCGCCGCGCTGGGCGAGCTCAAGTCGCGCCTGGGAACGCCCGGAGCGGCCGCACGCGTGGCGCAGATGGCGCTGGAAATGATCGCATGAAGCTGCTGTCGCCGACCTATCGCCGTTTAGTCGGCTACCTGCGCCCGTACCTGTTTCCCTACGTAGCGATGGCGGTGGCGGCGATGCTGGTGCTGAGCGCCACCAACGGCGCGATTCCGTTTATCGCCAAGGGATTCATCAATCAGCTCACCACGCTCAAGAGTCTCGACCGCCTGCGGATTCTTTCACTCGAAATTCTCGCTCTGTTCCTGGTACGCGCCGCCGCCAGCTTCGCCAGCGATTACATGACGTCGTACCTCGGCCAGAAAATCGTGCTCGATATCCGCGCCGAGCTGAACCAGCGCCTGCAGCAGATGTCGCTGTCGTTTTTCAATCGCACGCCGAGCGGAACGCTGGTGTCGCGCGTGATCAATGACGTCGGCCTGATCGCGGTCGCCGCCACTGACGGCATCTTCTCGATCGTCGGCGACGGCAGCTCGTTGCTCGCAGTGGTCGCCGCGGCGTTCTATATCGATTGGCGGCTCGCGCTGATCGCGTTCGTGGTTTTTCCGGCGGCGGTTTTGCCGATCATGCAGTTTTCGAAGCGGATGCGAAAAATGACGCGTAGCGCGCAGAAGCAGCTCGGCGGGCTATCGATGCTGCTGCAGGAAACGATCCAAGGCAATCGCGTGGTCAAGGCCTTCGGCATGGAGGATTACGAGCGGCGGCGCTTCAACGCGGAGCTCAGGCGCTTGTTTCGCATCTACATGAGGGTGGCGCGTATCAAGCATTTCACCACTCCGATGATCGAAGCGATGGCCGCGTTCGCGATCGTAGCGGTGCTGTGGTACGGAACCGCGTCGGTGATTACCGGCACGCGCACGGTCGGCTCGTTCGGGGCGTTTTTCGCCGCGATGTTGATAATCTACGAGCCATTCAAGCGCATCACCCGAACCAACAATACGATCCAGCAGGGAATCGCCGCGGGCGACCGCGTTTTCGAAATAATCGATCAGCCAAGCGACGTGCTCGAGGCGTCGGATCCGGTTGAGCTCGCGCCGAGAAATCATTCGATCCGATTTGAAGCCGTTGGTTTCCGCTACGTTGAGAACTGGGTGCTGCGCGATATCAATCTCGAGATCGGCGTGGGCGAAGTGGTCGCACTGGTCGGGATGAGCGGCGGCGGCAAATCGACCCTTGCCGACCTGATCCCGCGCTTTTACGATCCACAGGAAGGACGTATCACGATCGACGGCGTCGATATCCGGCGGTTCTCGCTGCGTTCGCTGCGCTCGCAGATCGGTCTGGTCACGCAGCATACTTTCCTGTTCAACGATACGGTGCGCGCCAATATCGCGTACGGCAGTATCGAGAAGAGCCTGGAGGAGATTGTAGCCGCCGCCCGGCTGGCCAACGCACACGACTTTATCTCGCGCCTGCCGCAAGGCTATGAGACTGTGATCGGCGAGCTCGGCGTGCGGCTTTCTGGCGGCGAGCGCCAGCGCCTCGCGATCGCGCGCGCGCTGCTCAAGAACGCCCCGATTCTGATCCTGGACGAAGCGACCTCGTCGCTCGATTCCGAGGCCGAGCGGCTGGTGCAGCAGGCGCTCGAGCATCTGATCGAAAATCGCACCACGCTGGTGATCGCGCATCGGCTGTCAACCGTGCGCAGAGCGGACCGGATCGCGGTGGTGGTGCACGGCGCCATCGTCGAAGAGGGCACGCATGACGAGCTGATCGCGCGCGGCAGCGAGTATCGCAAGCTGCATGATCTGCAATTTCAGTCGCCCGAACTCAACGGCCACACCGAACTCGACAAGCTCGTCAGCTAGGCCCGCGCGCTCGTGACGCGAAGGCCCGTCGCGCGAATCTCGATGCCGCATCGGCTGTACAACGCGCTCTGGTATCCGGCGCTGCCGTTCGCGCTGATCGCGTCCGGCGCGCGCATCGCCGCCGATCGCCGCCAACGAATGGGCTTTGTCGATCATGAGCTTGCAAACGGTCCCGGCGAGCCGCGTATCTGGCTCCACGCCGCGTCGGTCGGCGAAATCGCGGGCGTGAATCCGCTGATACGGGCGATGACGCGCGACTTTCCGCATCTCGCGTTGTTCGCCACCACGATGACGCCGACAGGACGCGAGGCCGCCGCACGCGCGTTTCCCGGCGCGCGTGCTTGCGCGCTCGCGCCGTTCGACTACCCAGCGGCGATGCGACGCTTCATGACGGCCGTCCGCCCGCAACTCGTGATAATCGCAGAAGCTGAATTGTGGCCGAACCTGCTGACCCAGGCGCATCGGTCCGATGCGCGCATGGCGATCGTCAACGCAAGGATCTCCGAGCGCTCGTTCAGGCGCTATCGTCTCGCCGGATCGCTAATCGCCGACGGGCTCGCCAGAGTCAACCTGATCCTCGCGCAGAGCCAGGCCGACGCGGATCGCTTCGCGGCGCTGGGAGCCAATCGCGATCGGATCGCCGTCACCGGCAATACCAAATTTGATCTGGATTCGAGCTCCCTCCCCGCGCCGATGCGTTCCGAGCTCGAAACGGTGCTGGCCGGGCGAAAGATCTTCGTCGCGGGCTCGACCGCCCCCGGCGAAGAGCGCGTCGTGCTCGACGCATACCGTATCGTGCGCGAGCGGTTTCCAGATCTGCTGCTGGTGCTGGCGCCGCGCCATATCGCACGCAGCGGCGAAGTCGAGGATCTGCTTCGCCGCGCAAATTTGACGTACGTCAAAGCGTCAGAATTCACGACGGGATCAGAGCCCTCCAATTTCCAGGTCGTATTGCTCGACACGCTCGGCGAGTTGCGCACCATCTATGGCCGCGCAACCGTAGCGTTCGTCGGCGGAAGCCTGGTTGATGGACGCGGCGGCCAGAACCTCGGCGAGCCCGCCGCGGCCGCGGTGCCAGTGTTGTTCGGCCCGTTCCATCAGAAGCAAATTCCGATGGCGCAAGCGTTGCTCGAAACTGGCGGCGGTCAGATCGTCGCCGATAGCGCGCAGATCGCTGCCGCTGCGAGTGAGCTTCTAGCCGACGAATCGTCACGCCAGCAACGCGGAAATCAGGCGCGCGCCGCCTTCAAGCGCTTTGGCGGCGCGGTCGAGCGCAGCTTGATGCGCCTTAGGCCGCTGATTAGTCTTTGACGAAATGAGCCTCGATCCTACCCGCCTGGCGAATCGTTTACGGATCGAGCGGTGGTGGCGCGAAGACCTTGCATGGTATCAATGGCCGCTGTGGATGGTGCTGGTGCCGCCGTCGCTGCTCTACTCGGCGGCGATGACGGTACGCTCGGCACTGCGCCGGCTGCCGGGAATCGCGCGCCGTGCGGGTAACCTCAAAGTAATTAGCGTTGGCAACCTGACCGTCGGCGGCAACGGGAAAACTCCATTCACGCTTTACCTGGCGCGAGCGCTGGCGTCGCGCGGCCTCAGGGTGGGAATCGTCAGCCGCGGATACGGCGGCAGCAAGGGCGGCGGCGAAGCGCAATTGGTTTCGGACATGCGCGAGCCGAGGATGGGCCCCGCGGAAGCCGGCGACGAGGCGGTGATGATGGCCAAGTTTTTCGACGGACCGATCGCGATCGCGGCGAAGCGACGCGATGCTATCCGGCTGCTCGAAAATCACGGATCGCTCGATGCCGTGGTTCTCGATGATGGCTTCCAGCAGCTTGGCCTCGTGCCCGAGGTTAACCTGGTGGTGGTCAATCTCGAGCGCGGCCTGGGTAACGGATGGGTATTGCCGGCAGGCCCGATGCGCGAGCATCTGCGAGCCGTCGGCCGTGCCGACGCGATTATATTGCTCAGCGCTGACGCGAACGCGCACAGCGCGATTACCCCCGCGCAAATGGAAGTGTTTCGCCGCCGCATGATCTTCAACGGCAGAATCCGTCCACGGACGCTGGTCCATCATGATCAAGGAACGTGGCGAGAGGTTCCGCTGGACACGCTCGCGGCGCGCCGCGTGCTGGCGGTGAGCGGAATCGCCGACGCGCGATCGTTCTACGAGATGCTGCGCCAGGCCGAAGCGGAGTTGACCGGCGTGCTCGAATATCCGGATCATTACAGCTATACGCTCGCGGATTGGCAGCGGATCGCGCGCTCGGCAGAGAACGCGGACATGGTCGTCACCACCGAAAAGGATCTGGTCAAGCTCGAGCGCTTCCCCTTCGTGCGCGACTTCCTGTACGCATTGAGGCTGGAAGTGCGGATGGACGAGGACCAGGACCGGCTGCTGGAGATGATCATCGAGGGCGAGCAATCGCCGCTCGCCGCCCACGGCTAGCCCGCGCGCATGGAGGATTGAATCGATGGCTTTGAGTCAGGACCTGCTCGACATCCTGGCGTGTCCTAAATGCAAGGGTGAATTGCGTTTAACCCAGAAGCAGGATGGGCTGGTGTGCGATGCGTGCAGATTGATCTACCCTATCAAGGACGATATTCCGATCATGTTGATCGACGAGGCGCTGCCTCTGAAGTGACGCGATTGCGGCATTGTCAGATGACGCGGCGCAAGCGGCTTCGATGGACCTGAGAGCCAACGAAAGCGGTTTCGATCAGGATTCCCACCGTCTATTGGCGACAGATTTTCTGCGCCTCAAGCTCGGCGCACGACGTCTTTACCTCCATCGCGCGCTCGCGCCCCATTCAGACGCGCTGGCCACGCGGCTTTCGACGCTGATGCGCAAGCGGGGCCAGGGTATCGGCAATCGCGGCGGGGCTTTCGAGCTTCGGCTGGCGGGTGCGCCCGCGCTGTTCGCGCGATGCTTTCGGCGCGGCGGCCTGGTTCGCCTGCTTGTGTCTGACATCTATTTCGGAGCGGTGCCGCGGCCGCTGCGTGAGCTCAGGATTTCACTGGCCGCACGCCGGCGCGGTATCGCAGTGGTCGAGCCGATGGGCGCGATGGTCGAGTGGGTGGCGCCGATGGTCTATCGCGGATGCTTTCTCACGCGCGCGATCGACGGTATGACCTTGTGGGAGTTCTTGAAAGTCGACGACGACCGGCTGGTGCGGTTGCACGTTATCGAACAGGCGCGATTGATGATCGACACGATGCATCGGCGCGGCCTGTATCACTCCGATCTCAATCTGCACAATCTTTTCGTAACCAAGATCGGCGAGAGCTTCGCGGTGATGGTTCTTGACCTCGACAAGGCCAGGCTCCATCCGCCTCCGCTCGACCAGGGGCTGATTCTGAGCAACCTCGCCAGACTGGCGCGCTCGGCACGCAAGCTAGATCCTTACGAGCGCTACCTTGATTCGTACATGCTTGGGCGTCTGACCGCCCCCGCGAACGCCGATTAAGCGAGCGGGGTTTCGTCGCGACAGAACTCGTCGGGATAGTTATTCGGGATTGCTGCCGTTGTGATCGCCGAGCCGGGCGACACGCAGCACGCCGTCGGTCGCGCGTAGCGCCTGCATCACCGCGTTGAGCTGACGGGCGTTACTCACACTCAGCTCGAATACCGAGAGCGCGCGCCCGTCGACGCCGGTCGACTTTACCTCGGCGCTCGAGATGTTGACGCCGACCGAAGCGATCGCTTTTGACATCCCGGCCAGCAGCCCGGGCTGATCGAGGCATATAACCTCGAGCCGGATTGGCCGCGGACTGCCCTCGCCTTCGCTCCATACCAGCGACACTCGTCTTTGCGGGTCGCTCTCGAGCGCGCGCGGGCATCCGATCAGATGAACCGTAACGCCACGGCCGCGCGTGATGAAGCCAGTAATGCCTTCGCCGGGCAGCGGATTGCAGCATCGTGCGAAGCGCACGAGCACATCGCCCACGCCTGAGACCATCACGCCGCCCGCGGTGGTTTTGTGAGCATCTTTGGCCGCGCGTTCTTTAGCACCCGAGGCCGGCTGTTTCTCGGCGCGATAGAGCTTGAGTTCTTCCGGCTTCAGCGCCTTGGCCAGCAGCTGCGCGGCAGTGATCATGCCGTAGCCGACCGCGGCCAGCACGCTGTCTGCGTCCTTGTTCGAGAATTCCTTTGCGGCTGCGTCGAGACGCCCTTCGCGTCGCAGCTGCGCCACCGTCAACCCTATCGGCGCGAGTTCATGGTCCAGCAGTTCCTGGCCGAGTTGGAGCGAGCGCTCGGCCTGTTGCGATCGCAGCCATTGCCGGATACGGCTCTTGGCGCGCGCGGTGATCGTGCAGTTGAGCCAGTCCTTGCCCGGATGCTGCTTCTCCGAGGTGATTACTTCGACCACGTCGCCCGAGCGCAGCTTGTAGCGCAGCGGCACCATCCGGCCGTTGACTCTCGCGCCGGTCAGATGATGGCCGACCTGGCTGTGAATTCGGTAGGCGAAATCGATCACCGTCGCGCCCGGCGGAAAATCGAGCAGGTCGCCCTTGGGCGTGAAGACGAAGACTTCCTCGGGGAACAGGTCTTCCTTGACGGTTGAGAGAAACTCCTGCGGATCTTTGAGATTCTGCTGCCACTCGATCAATCTGCGCAGCCAGGCGAAGCGCTCGCTGTCGCGCAGGCCGCCGCCGTTGCCTTCTTTGTAATTCCAGTGCGCGGCGATTCCCTCTTCGGCCACCTGATGCATCTCGCGCGTGCGGATCTGTACTTCCATGCGCTCGCCGCGCGGCCCGATCATCGTGGTGTGCAGCGACTGGTACATGTTGGGTTTGGGCAGCGCGATATAATCTTTGAAGCGGCCGGGCACCGGCTTCCAATTGGCGTGAACCACACCCAGCGCCTCGTAGCATTCGCGCACCGTCCCGACGATCACGCGGAATGCGACGAGGTCGTAGACCTGATCAAAGGCGAGGTCTTCGCGCTCCATCTTGGCCATGATCGAATAGAAGTGCTTGGGCCGGCCGGTTACCTCGGCCTTCACGCCCGCCTCTTTCATCCGCTGCGAAATGATCTGGATTACCGCCTTGATGTACTCTTCGCGCTCGGCCTTGGTCTTGGCCACGAACTCGCGCAGGGTCTTGTAACCCACCGGGTCCACATAACGGAAGGCGGCATCCTCGAGCTCGGACTTGAGCCAGTAGATGCCGAGGCGATGAGCGATCGGTGCGTAGATTTCCAGGGTCTCGCGCGAAATATCGAGCTGGCGATCGCCCGAGAGGTGGTTGAGGGTCTGCATGTTGTGCAGGCGATCGGCGAGCTTGATCAGAACCACGCGGATATCATGCGCCATCGCGATGATCATCTTGCGGAAGTTCTCGGCCTGCTTTTCCTCGCGGCTTTGGAAGGTAATCTTGGAAACCTTGGTCAGGCCGTCGACCAGTTGCGCGATTTCCGCGCCGAACACGTTCTGGATATCGGCGAGCGTGGTTGGCGTGTCCTCGATAATGTCGTGCAGCAGCCCGGTAACGACCGAGGGAACGTCGAGCTTGAGCCGGGCGACAATCAGCGCGACATTCAGCGGATGGATCACGTAGGGCTCACCCGACATCCGCTTCTGCTCGCCGTGTTTGGTGGCGGAGAATTCGTAGGCGCGTTTGATCAGCCCGCCGTCGGCGTGGGGGATGTATTCCTGCACGCGATGGATCAGTTGATCGAGTTGATCGGGATATAGCTCTAGCGCTTCCACGGCACGCATCCATCGACGCGGCGCGCGACTCGCCATCGCTCGGCCTCGATTATCGAACGGAGCCGCGCGAGCGAGGCGCCGAGATCGTCGTTGACCAACAAATAATCGTATTCCGCATAGGCCGCCGCCTCTTCGTGAGCACGCTCGAGCCGGCGCTCGATCGCGGCGCCGCTTTCAGTGCCGCGCAGGCGCAGCCGCTGCTCGAGCAAAGCGAAGCTCGGCGTCATCACCAGGATGCTTACCGCATCAGCGGGATACTGTTTACGCAGTTGCCGCGCCCCTTGGATATCGATATCCAGCAGGATGTCACGGCCCTCGACCACGGCTCGATCGAGCGGACCGCGAGGCGTACCGTAGCAGGCGCCGAACACCTGCGCCCATTCGGCTAGTTCTTGATCCTGGACCTTGCGTTTAAATTCGTCGTCGGTCACGAAGTGGTAATCCACCCCGTCAGTTTCGCTCGACCGTACCGCCCTGGTAGTCAGTGAGATCGAGGGCTCCAGGCCGTCGATCGTTTTAAGCGCCTCGCGCCAGATAGTACTCTTGCCAGCACCGGAGGGGCCGGAAAGAATGAACACGATCCCGCGGCGGGACGGACGACATTGGTCCATATCCAACTTTATCTAAGCACTATGGGCCATTCAACGGCGAGGGGCAGGCCGCGCATAACGGCGTATTACTCGACGTTCTGCACCTGCTCGCGAATCTTCTCCAGTTCGCTCTTGGCCTCCACTGCAACGCGCGAGAGTTCCGCGTTCTGCGATTTGGAGGCCATCGTGTTGATCTCGCGGTTGATTTCCTGAAGCAGGAAATCGATCTTGCGGCCCACCGCGCCTTGCTGCGCCAACAGTTGCCTGAAGGCCTGCAGATGGGTTCGCAGCCGCACCAGCTCCTCGCTGATATCGGCGCGCTGGGCGGTCGCCACCGCGTCTTCGTAGAGGCGCCGTTCGTCCAGCGGCAGGATCCCGGCTAGCTCGCGCACCCGGCTCTGGAAACTCTCGATTATGGCCTTGCGGGAGGCCGCCGAAAGCTTCGCGATCTTCTGACTGGCGCGCTCGATTTGCGCGAGCCGCTCAGCCAGGTCCTTTTTCAAGGCCTTGCCTTCACGCAATCGCTCTGCGTTCAGGGCCTTTAGCGCGTGCAGGAGCGCCTTGCGGCCAAGCTCGATATCGGCGCCAAAATCTTCGTCCTCCTCCACCACTTGAAAGATTTCGGGGCGCTGCAGAATCGATTCGGGCGTCAACGCGTGCGCCAGTTCCAACCGCTTGCTCAAGCGCCTGATCGCCTGGATGTATTGTCCAGCCAATTGTTCGTTGACCACCAGGCGGCTCGCCGCCGGCTTGAGGCTCACGCGCCGCAGCGTCACCTCGACCCGTCCGCGTTCAACGAAATCCTGGACCAGCTTGCGCACCTCCGCTTCGTACGCGCCCCATCCGCGCGGCAGGCTCAGCTTCAGTTCGAAGAAGCGATGGTTGAGCGCACGCGCGTCCACCGCAACCCTGACGCCGTCCTGCTCGAGGTCCGCGCGGCCGAAGCCGGTCATGCTGCGCATCGTTTTCCTCTTCTGGCGCCGCGCGCCCGGTCAAGGCAGGCACGATAGAGCGCGATCGTCTGCGCTGCCATCGCAGTCATGCTGAAGCTTTCGACCATCCGCGCTCGCGCCGCCGCTCCGAGCTCACGCCTGACGTCAGGCGCGCCCATCACGCGCTCCAGCCCACGCGCTATCTCGAGCGGGTTCGCGGGCTCGACCAACAATCCACTGCGGCCGTTCTCGATCAGTTCCGGGATTCCTCCCACACGACTGGCCACCGGCGCGACCCCACACGCCATCGCCTCCATCAGCGCCACTCCCAATCCTTCTTTGAGCGAGGGGAATACGAAGACATCAAGCGCAGAGAGTAGCTGACGAGGATCTTCAACGCTACCGGTCAAGAGCACGCGACCCTCGAGGCCAAGCTCGCGGACCTGCGCTGCGAGCTGCTCGCGCTGCGAGCCCGCACCCGCGATAAAGCATCGAAACGGGCCGTATCCCGCGCGCAACAGGATGAGCGCGTCGAGCAGCATGCTGTGGCCCTTGCGTTTTTCCAAGGCGCCGATCGTGCCGAGCGCGAGCTGGCTGTCGTCGAGTCCAAGTGCGGCGCGGGCGGCCGCTCGTTCCGCTTCTGATGGCGGATGAAAGCGATCGCAGTCGACTCCACTATGGATCAGCGCGATTTGCTTTCGCGCGACGCCGCCGCGCCCGAGCGCTCCCGCCACGCCGGACGAAATCGCCGCCACCCCGTCCACCGCGTGATTGTAGAGCCATGGCGCGAACAGCCGGTTGGGGACGTAGTCCATCCTCCGCGTCACCACCAGCACGCGCTCACCCGCGCGGCGTGCGGCGCCTCCGACGAACGGCGCCAGCGCGTGCGCACGCGCGGTATGAAAATGAATTACGTCGTCGAGGCGATGGTTGAGGAACGCTCGCAGCTTGAGCCCGGCGCGCCAATCAATCGAATTGCGAATCTGCAGCGGATGGCAGCTGACGCCCGCCTCGCCGGCGCGACTCCACAGCTCACCTTGCGGATCGCACAGGAGCTCGGCCTGATGTCCGGCGTGAATCAATTCGAGAGTCAAGCCGAGCACCTGGCTTTCGCCGCCGGAAAAATTGCGTTCGGGATTTACCCCCAGTACGCGGAGTATCTCTGACGAGTTCGAAGTCACAGTTCGCGCCGAGCCGTTGCTCGGCCGATACTAATCGAAGAAACGGTAATATAGCAGCGCGCCGACGGCGGCCAACCCGTCGCGCCATCCGATTTTCTTACCCTCCTGGTAAGTGCGGCCGGAATAGGAAATCGGTACCTCGTAGATGCGCCATCCGGCGCGCGCCGCTTTGACCGTGATTTCCGGCTCGAAGGTGAATCGATTGGCGTTCAAGCTAAGCATGCTCAGCTTGTCGCGCCGAAACGCCTTCATCCCGGTTTCCATATCGTTAAGATTCAAGTCACTAATCGCATTCGACAGCAGCGTAAGCAGCCGATTCGCCGCATAGTGCCAGAAGAACAACACCCGGTGCGGTCCACCGAGAAAGCGCGAGCCATAGACCATGTCGGCGCGGCCGTCGATCAGCGGTTCGAGCACGACGCGAAAATCCCTGGGATCATATTCGAGGTCGGCGTCCTGCACCACCACGTACTGATTTCGCGCAGCGGCGAACCCCATCCTGAGCGCCGCGCCCTTGCCCTGGTTTATGGCATGAAAAAAGCAGTGAACGTGTGGATGCTCGAGCTGCTTGAGGTAATCGCGGGTACCGTCCTGCGAGGCGTCGTCGACCACGATAACCTCGGTGTCGAAGCCGCAATCCAGCACGCGGCGAATTACCTCGCCGATCGTGTTGACCTCGTTATAGACCGGGATCACAACCGAGATTTTGGCCTGGTCCAATTGATCTCCGTGGTCAGCGCCGGGATTCAGGATGAGTGATCGAGAGCTCGACGGCCGCGCGTGCGGGCGATTTCAGTTTGGCGCACCGCAAGCATTTTGGCTACGCGGCGCATCGCCGACTTGCCGGCGCCAAGTTCAAGCGTATCGGCGTATGCGCGAAAAAAACGCATTCGGTCCGAGCGTGTCAGTCCTTCGAACTCGAAGCGGCCTAGTTGCACCAGATTGCGCAGGTGGCCGCGACGGGGGCCTCGCCGGGCGGCGCGCTGGGTTCGGTCATGGTCGATAAAGGTAAACTGCACGGCCGCGCCGTCGCCTACAAAAACGTTATGCGGCGTCAGATCGCCATGGATAAAACCGGCGCGATGGAACCGGGCGACCTCCTGGCCGAGCGCGCGCAACAGGGTTCGCTTCCGCGCGATTGCGCCGGGCCCGTCGCGCGCGATGACTTCCGCCAGCGAATCGCCTTCCGCCGCCGTGGTCACCGCCATCGAGCGCCCGGTCGCACGTTCGCGACCCAGCATCAGCAAGGACGGAACGCCGAAGCCGGCCTTTTTCAGAGCGGCGAGCATCCGCGCCATGTTGACGGCTTTGGAGCCCCGCACGCGCTCTTTGAGTGACGCAAATCCACGCGACACATCGAATATTTTAACGTAGATTTCAGCGGGAAGCCGATTTTCTTTTACGGCCCATCGCACGCGATAGGTAGTCGCGTGACGCGAGCGGCGAAGCGGCTCGTCGCCGGCGCCACTGGCGGCGTCGAGCGCCAGCCGTATCAAGCGTTCCCTGGCGGCCTGCGTCAGCTCCGTATCCGCGGGATGGGAGTTAGGCTTCCCGCCCGCGGGCGGGAAACCTAA
>DATJOQ010000058.1:0-4925 GCA_035506935.1 Binataceae bacterium (SeqCode)
GGAACTCTGCCGCAAACTGCGTAACGCACCCGCAACCGCGGCGCTGCCGATCCTGATCCTGACCGCGCGCGGCGAGGAAGTCGATCGCGTACTCGGACTCGAGATGGGCGCGGACGACTACGTGGTCAAGCCATTCAGCCCGCGCGAACTGCTGGCTCGCATCAAAGGCCTGCTGCGCAGGGCTCGCGCTTCGACCGAACCCCAAGCAGAGGGAATCTATGAGCGCGGCCGCGTGCGAATCGATTTCGGCAGCTATCAGGTGATGGTCGACGGCCGGGTTTGCGATCTTTCGGTGCGTGAGTTCGAATTGCTGAAGTTTTTCGTCCAGCATCCCGGACGGGTTTACCGTCGTGAGCAACTGCTCGATATCGTCTGGGGTCACGACGTGCACGTCGAGCCGCGCACGGTCGACGTGCTGATCCGAAGATTGCGCCGCCAGGTCGAGCGCGACGACAATGACCCGGAATTGATCTTGACCGTGCGCGGTGTTGGTTATCGATTCAATCCCGATCCGCTGGGTTAGCCATACTTGCCGTAGCGCGTCCACCAACATACGATCGTAATAAATCATCGGCGTCAGGCAGTTTCGCGCCTTTGTCCGTTCTTTCCCCCCTGTGGAGAGTCGAGCAGGGCCGGCTTTTTGCCGACCCGAATTTGATGATAGGGTCAGGCCGTTTAGGTTTCCTAGTCGAGCAGGATTTGCGATCGAGATTGATTAGCTGTGGACTGCGGCGTCGCTGACGATTGCGTGCGCAACCGAACGGACTAACAGCACTAATCCAAAGACCTCACGCCAATTTCAACGTGATTATCAGATGCGCAAGCGCTCATCGCCCATGGCAGTGTACCCCGCGATCGAGCGAGTCGGCAGCGCGAGGTTTTGAATAGAGATCGATCCAACCTATGAGCAAGAAGCCATATACCGTGCTCTTTGTCAGTCGAGGCAATTCCGCTCGAAGCATCATGGCCGAGGCGTTGATGAATCGTTGGGGCAGGGACCGTTTCCGAGCATTGAGCGCAGGCATCAATCCCAAGGGCGAAATACATCCGCTCGCCCTGGAGCTACTCGCACGACACGGTCTTGCGACCGAGGGACTGGCAAGCAAAAGCTGGACGGAGTTTCGCGCGCACGACGGCCGCATCGATTTCATAATCATGATTCGCGACGAAAACGTCGGCGAACAATGCCTCACGTGGCCGGGACGGCCGCTCACGGCTTGCTGGAACGTGATGAATCCCGCGGCCTCGGACGACACGCCGCAGGCGCTGGCCAATCGATTCCGCAAGGTTTTTCAAGAGCTGGAAAACCGCATCAAGATCATGGCGTGCCTGCGGCTTGACGCCATCGATCGCTTGAGTCTCAAGCAGCGAGCCGCGGCGGGTGCCGATCAGATCGAAACTCCGGCGTAGAAGTTAGATCTCCGATTCCTTTTTAACCTACAGCTACAATTGGGTTTCCAGGCTCCGCTCGGAATGACAACCGCGAACGGCGGCCTTTTCTGTCATTCCGAGCGGAGGCTTTGCGAAGCGAGGAATTCCGGAATTAATACGGCGCGCTATTCGGTTGGAACGAGCGTTGGCTTGGTGGGAAGTGGCTCGGCAGAGGCCATCGGCTCGACGGTCGTCAGTTGCGGCTGCAACTCGGGCGGCGCTTGCTGTGGAATTTCATGTAGCGCGGCCCAGGCGTCGAATTGCGCGCGGCGCGGGCTGTCGCTCGCTTCGCGCATCAACTGGTCTACATCCACCTCCGCAAGCTTTTTTTCCCTGTCGAGTTCCGTCAGCAGGATAATAGAAAGCCGCGGCTCGTCATGAAGTTTATCGGGCTTGGCCAGGGCGTCGGCGATAAAACGGCTAAGTTCGACGCGATCGTGCCAGGTGCCGAGCGCCTCCTGAATCGATTTCAGCCACTCGAGCGAAGCGGTGGAATCTTTCATTCCCAAATCGCGCAACAATTCGATGCGATAGCGCAGCCTTTTAGTTTGAATTCGGAACCGGTGGATCGTGTCCACCTCTCGATGCTGCATCGCTCGCGTCAAAGCGGCTAACCATTGCGCACGCGCAGCCGAAATCGTCGGCGAAACGCTCGGTTTATCGCGCACAGGACCCGACGTTTTGATTAAAGCTTCAGCCTGATCGGCAAGATCGAACAGGTCGGGCCGCACCAGCCGTTTGCGAGCGCGCCGTATCTCGCGCTGGCGACATTTGCGTACGTGCGCGATTGCGAGACCCCACGCTTGCCGCTTCTCCTGATTCCGGGTACGCCGCTGGTTGCGCACCAGCCGCTGCAGCACCACGTCACAGTTGCGCCACCCGCTGAGCGCTCGCCGCGAACGGCGCAAGGTACGACGTATTGCGCGCAGCCGGTTGGATCGAGAGTCGGGAAACAGCGCGGTCAAGGTTTGCTGGATGCGGCGACTCCAGACACGGAGGTCGTGAACCGATTCGGCGCTTTGCTCGCCGAGCACTGTGGCCAGTACACCGCTGAAGCGGCGCAGGCGCTTGCGCAATAGGCTGATCAATCGCGCACGATCGGAGACCTCGCTCACCGACGGCGTCGGCTCGATGACCGCGTGGCTCGCGTCCGGCAGCTTGGGAACGTCCGCTATAACAGCCTGACTCCCGCCAAGGCCTCGTTGCTGAACACGATTAATCATTTCGTAACGTTACCGACATAATACAGCACCTATGAGTCGTGTTATCCACAGGATAGGAGAATTATTTCCCACAGGAGAAACTCACGCGCAGGGCCGCCTGTCACAAACCCGACTCCGTGTCGATTTCAAGCTCGACCTGGGGAAAAAGGAAGCGGCGCTGCCTTGAAAATGTTCTTTTTCGATATACACCTGCAGAATTCGACGCTGACTCGCGGTAGAATTATCTTTATACGCAGATACTTACTGCCGAGCCGGGCAGTGTTCGCGTTGGCTGATGGGAGTTGGGGATGGGAAGTTTAATCGCGAGTGAGTCCAGGCGCGGGTCGCGGCGCGCCTCCCGCGCCGACAATCTGCACTTTCCTGCGGTCGGGCAGGGCGCGATGAAGATCGCCGCGATCGATATCGGTTCCAATTCTATCCACATGGTCACCGCCCGCATCGGCCGTGGCGGATTCGAAATCCTCGACCGCGCCAAGGAAATGGTGCGCCTCGGTAGCGGCACCTTGATGCATGGGCGCCTTTCCGCGGAAACGATGGAATTCGGTTTCCGCACGCTGGCTACATTCAAGCGCTTGGCCGAGCGCCAGGGAGCGGACCCGATTCTGGCGGTCGCCACCAGTGCGGTGCGCGAGGCCTCCAATGGCGGCGAGTTCGTGCTGCGCGCGTGGGAAGAGTTGGGTCTGAAAATCGACGTCATCACGGGCGCCGAAGAGGGTCGGCTGATCTTCGAGGCGGTGCGTCACGCAATCGACCTCCGCGACCATCGCGCGGTGGTGGTTGATATCGGCGGCGGCAGCATCGAGGTGATGCAAAGCTCCGGCGGCCGGCTGCAATGGCAGAAGAGCTTTAAACTCGGCGTCACGCGGATGACCGAGCAATTCATCCATTCCGATCCGCCGAAAAGCAGCGAGATGTCGGCGCTGAAGTCCCACGCCCGGCGCCTCCTTTTTCCCGCCTTTGCGCGCGCGCGACGGGTCAAGCCAACGCTCATGATCGGTACCTCGGGCACGCTGCTGAGCGTGACCGGGATCGCCGAGACGCTGCGCGCCGGCAAGGCCGCCGAACGGTTGCACAATCATGTGCTGCGACGCGGCGATCTGGCGAAGCTGCTCGAGCTGGTGGTGGATCGAAGCGAGGAACAGCGCGAACGGATTCCCGGCCTCGACCGCCGGCGGGTCGATTTGCTGCCCGCTGGTACCGTGCTCGCCGACGTTCTGCTGAAGGGCCTGCGCATGCGCGAAATGAGAGCCTGTGAATGGGCCTTGCGCGAGGGCATCATTCTGGACTTCATGGCGCGCCATTCGGAAGCTGTCGCGAGCGTCGAAAGGGTTCCAGACGTCCGCCGCCGCAGCATCATGCAGATGGCGCATCGGTTTGCCGCCGACGAAGATCACGGCCGCCAGGTCGCGCGATTGGCGCTGAGGCTGTTCGACCTCACCAGGAGCAGGCATGATATGGGAGCCGCGGAGCGCGAGTTGCTCGAGTTCGCTGCGCTGGTTCACGACGTCGGGCTCTACGTCAGCCATTCCAAGCACCATCGCCATTCCTATTACCTGATAACCCATGGCGAGTTGCGCGGTTTTCTGCCTGAGGAAATCCAGATAATTGCCGCGGTCGCGCGCTTCCACAAGGGAGCACCGCCCAAGGCGTCGAGCGAAGAACTGACCGGACTTTCATCCAAAGGCCGCGAGCTCGCGACCAAGCTGATGGGTTTGCTCAGGATCGCCGACAGTCTCGACCGCGGCCATCATGGAATAGTACAAGATATCAACCTGGTGCGGAGCAACGGCAAAATCGAGTTGGTGCTTGACACCGACGGTGAGGATGCGGAATTGGAATTATGGGCAGCGGGTGTGAAATCGGAGCTGTGGGTTAAGAGCTTCGGCAACGCGCCTGGTTTCAGCATCGCCGGTCAGGCGCGAAGAGCATGACAGGCCTTCACGAGCCACATCGTTATCCCGGCAAGCTTATCGTAGTCGAGGGAATCGACGGTTCAGGTAAGTCGACTCAGATCTCACTGCTTCGACGATGGCTTGGGGCCGAGGGTTACCGCGTTTTCTTCACCCAATGGAATTCATCGGCGCTGGTGCAGCGCGCGATTCGCCGGGGCAAGAAAAAAGACCTGCTTACGCCGACCACCTTCAGCCTGCTGCATGCCGCCGATTTCGTCGATCGCCTGACTTACCAGATTTTGCCGCCGCTGCAGGGCGGGATGATCGTGCTCGCAGACCGCTACATTTACACCGCTTTCGCGCGCGACGTCGCACGCGG
>DATJOQ010000059.1:0-2448 GCA_035506935.1 Binataceae bacterium (SeqCode)
GCTCTCTTCGATAATCTCGCGGATCGCGCGCTTGTAGTAATCGATGCCGAACTCCTCGATTACTTCGTGAACCGCCTTATAGATCAGGGCCATCCCGGCCAGACGCATCTTGTCGTCCAGGATGTTCATAGTCGCCGAGCGCGTGCGCCGCTCCCATATCGCTTTCCACCAGCTCGCCTGCTTCAGATTGGTGCCGGTCTTCATCGGCGGAACCACGAGCCCGTCCATGAAAGTGTCGACCGAGAAAGTCGCCCAGCTTCCCGCGACAGGGGCGCCGTTATCCATGATGTGGTTCAGTCCAACCGCCCACGCGACGATCTCGCCGTCGACCACGACCGGCACAAAGCCGTAGAAATCGCCCGGATGAGGCACGCCGCCAGTGCGTCCATCGCTGACCGCGAAAACATCGGCGTCGCGAATTCCTTCGTTCAGGTCGTAGCCGTGCTCCGCCATGTAGCGAATCGAAGTCGGCAGCGCGGTGGTATGCGACAAAAACCCGACCGACAGGGCCAGCGTGTCGCCTTCCGGCGTGCAGAGTCCCCATAGCGATTCGCCCATCTCGCGCGATCCGGGACTCGCGGCGACGTAGCGCGCGACCTCGCGCGCCGACAGCACCGCGCTATGGATTCGAGCGTAGAAGCGTTCATACTTGAGCGGATCCGAATCGCGCAGCGAAAGCTCGGTGATCCCGTAGTAATTGCCGCTCTTCGCCGTGAGCTCGTCGCGCTGCTTGATTACCTCGCTGAGTGGTCGCCGGCAGTGACGAGCGGGATCGAATTCAGTCTTGTGTTCCTCCGCGCCGGAAACGGCGCGACCGGAGAGTTCTAAAGCAGCCATTTTTGGCCCATCCTGTCGGCTAAACTTTTTTAGAGCAGGGGCAACGTGAATGCACCTTCGAACATGATCCCGTGCCCCACGCGACGAGCGTTTAGCTTATAACAGGTCAGTATCAAAAGGGCTAATCAGGGTCAACCCAAATTTCGAAATTTTAGCGTGCGCAGAACTAACCCTTTCTAGCAACATGATTTTAGGCTAAAGTCCCCCCGATTACGTTCGCTTTTTCTTTGTGATCATGGCGAAAAGCCTCTACGCTCTCGACGAGTCGATCGCGCGTGTAAACCAGCGACCTCCCAAGCTGACCCTCGCCGATCGAACCTACGAGCGCATCAGGCGCGACATCGTCGACGGTCACTTCGCCCCGAGCTCGCGGCTACATCTGGCGAGCCTGTGCCGGCGCTATGGCGTCGGGATGAGCCCGGTGCGCGAGGCGCTTGCGCGGCTTTCCTCGGAGGGCTTCGCGATCGCGCTTAGCCAGCGCGGCTACCGCGTCACTCCGTTGAATCTCGAAGATCTGAAAGACCTCACACTGGCGCGCGAAAAGCTCGAGGCCGAAGCGCTGCGCCTGGCGATTGAGAACGCGGACGAGTCGTGGCGTGAGGGAATAATCACTAGTTTCGATCGGCTGAGCCAGCTCGACCACGCGCTGGCCGATCGCGCTGCCGAGATTATCGACCAATGGGAGCTCGCCAACGGCGAGTTTCATCGCGCGCTCGTCACCGCCTGCCCTTCGCAATGGCTGCTGCGGATGCGCGAGCTGCTCTACGGCCAATCGCAGCGCTACAGGCGTTTTTCC
Source organism: Binataceae bacterium (SeqCode) (assembly GCA_035506935.1). Classification (GTDB taxonomy): domain Bacteria; phylum Desulfobacterota; class Binatia; order Binatales; family Binataceae; genus DATJOQ01. The sequence continues at coordinate 1,634 of DATJOQ010000059.1, forward strand.
GTAATCCAGAGCGCCAATATCCGGCGCGCCCATGAAGAGCACAGATCGATCATGGAAGCGGCGCTCGCCCGCGACAGCGACCGCGCCTGCAATCTAATCCGTGCTCACGTGCTTGCCACAAGCCAGACCGTGCTCGAAGCGCTGAGCGCCGAAACCGAAGAGCGTGTGTCCTGATCGAGACCCGGTAACAGCTGGAACCAATCAATAGTCGTAGCGGTGCGCGCTCAATTACTGATTGAATGATGAGAGCTATGGCCGGGCCCCTGCAAGGCGTTCGAATTCTCGATTTGGCGACGATGGTCGCCGGGCCGGTTGCGACCATGATGCTGGCCGATCAAGGCGCGGACGTTATCAAGGTTGAGCCGCCCGACGGCGAACTGATGCGTCATTTCAGCCAGCGCCGCGACGGCATGTCCGGCATTTTTCTGTCGTGCAACCGCAACAAGCGCTCGTTGGCCATTGATCTGAAAACCGCGGAGGGAGTCGAAATCATCCGCAAGCTAATCACCACCGCCGCCGTTCTGGTGCATAATTTCCGCGGCGGCGTCGCCGAACGTCTCGGGCTGGGCGAAGACGCCGTGTGCGCGCTCCGGCCGGATATCATTTATGTGTCGATCACCGGATACGGCGAGCATGGCCCATATTCCAGGCAACGCGCCTACGATCCGGTGATTCAAGCGCTGTCCGGCCTTGCCGAAGTTCAACGCGACGGAGATACCGGCCGCCCGCGCATGATTCGCACGATCGTCGCGGACTACACCACCGCGTTAACGGCGGCGCAGGCAATCACCGCCGCGCTCTTCAGCCGCGAGCGC
>DATJOQ010000060.1:0-3913 GCA_035506935.1 Binataceae bacterium (SeqCode)
GGCGCCGGTTTTAACCGGCGCCGCCCGCCGCCTCTGCCTCATCTAACTGACATGCTCCCAGGCGTGATACGAACTCCGCACCAGCGGTCCTGATTCGACGTGGCGAAATCCAAGCGCCAGCGCTTGGGTCCGTAGGTCGGCAAATTCCGCGGGAGTGACGTAGCGGGCCACGGGCAGGTGATCGGTGGTCGGTCGTAAATATTGCCCCAGTGTCAGAATATCGCACTCGACCGCCCGCAGATGGCGCAGTACTGACATCAGCTCCTCGATCTCCTCGCCCAAGCCGAGCATCACGCCCGCCTTGGTCAGGAGCTCGCGCTCGAGCCCGCGCGCCGTCGCCTTGGCGTGATTGAGCACGTCGAGAGAACGCTCATAGTTCCCCCCGGGCCGCGCTTTCTTGTACAAGCGCGGCACGGTCTCCAGATTGTGGTTGTAGATATCGACCGGCGCGTGCACGACTTGGTCCACGCTCGAATGATAGCCCTTGAAGTCCGGGACCAGCACCTCGACCCGGGCGGTCGGCGCGGATTGCTTGATCGCGCGCGCGGTGGCGGCAAAATGCGCCGCGCCGCCGTCGCTCAGATCGTCGCGATCGACCGAGGTCACCACCACGTGAGACAGGCCGAGGCGCGCGACGGCATCGCCAACGCGACGCGGCTCGTCGGGATCCAGCGGGCGGGTCTTGCCGTGAGCGACCGCGCAATACGGGCAATTGCGCGTGCACACATCGCCCATCAGCATGAAGGTCGCCGTGCGATGCGAAAAACATTCGCCGATATTGGGGCAATGCGCTTCCTGGCAGACGGTATGCAACTTCAGCTCGTCGAGCAGCGCCTTGGTGCGAAAATACTCCGGCGAGGTTGGAGCCCGCACTTTGATCCAATCGGGATGTTTTCGAACCGCCATCTCTAATGCCGAAGCTCGCTCGACATATCGCGTTGCTCGATAACTCCGCCGAGCTCCGCGCTATCGATTGTTCTGATTCTATCGTAACCGAACACGCCGGCGAATTGCTGCTGCACGAGATCCGCGAAGGCACCGAGTGAGATTTCCGGCCGCCCTTCCGCGGCGACCGACGTCATCACGCATCCATCGATTCCGCACGGCACGATCGCGTCGAAGCGGCTGAGATCAGTAGTCACGTTTATCGCGAATCCGTGAAGCGTGGTCCAGCGCCGGATTCCCACGCCGATCGACGCAATCTTGCGCTCGCCGATCCACACTCCGGTCAGCCCCTCGCGGCGGCCCGCGTCGATTTCGCATCCTGCCAGCGCGTCGATCAGCACCTGCTCGAGCGCGCGCAAATATTTGTTAACGTCGCGCGCGGGACCTTCGAGCTTCAGGATCGGATAGCCGACGAGTTGTCCGGGTCCGTGATAGGTCACCTGCCCGCCGCGCGACACGCGGTAAATCGGGATATCGGTTCGTGGCGTGACGATAAAGCGCTCGTTCGCACCGCGCCCCAGCGTGTAGACGTCGGGATGTTCGAGCAGCAGGAGCAGATCGCCAATTCGTTCCTGCTGGCGCGCTTCGACTATCGCGTCCTGCAGCGCGAGCGCCGCGCGGTATTCGACCATACCCAGCCGCGCCACGCTCAAGATTTTGCCCGCTGCCATCGTTGAGGCCCGTTCGCGCCTAGAAGTTGATTCCCTCGCCCTCCGCCGCCAGCGCCGCCTCCATTATGCCTTCCGACAGCGTGGGATGCGGATGGATCGTATGGCCGAGCTCGGTGGTCGTCGCCTCCAGAGTTTTGCCCAGTGCGATCTCGGCGATCATGTCGGTGGCGCCGTGTCCGATAATCTGGCATCCGAGCACCTCGCCGTATTGCTTGCTCGCCACCAGCTTGATGAAGCCCTCGGCGTGATTGATCGCGACCGCTTTGCCCAGCGCGCGGAACGGGAACTTCCCGACCTTGACCTCGATACCTCGCGCCTTCGCGTCCGCCTCGCTGAGCCCGATCGTAGCAACTTCGGGCTGGCAATAGGTGCACGCCGCGATATTCAACAGATCGAAGCCTGGCTCGCGCACTCCCGCCATGATCTCGACCGCCGCCACGCCTTCGCCCGAGGCTTTGTGAGCGAGCAGGGGAGGGCGCGCCGCATCGCCGATCGCATAGATACTCGGACAGCTCGTGCGAAACGAATCGTCGATTTTGATAAAGCCGCCGCGATCCATTTCGAGCCCCACCTTGTCCAGGCCCATGCCGGCGCTGAGCGGACGGCGTCCGACCGCAACCAGCACCGTATCCGCCTCGATCGTGGTCGCACTCCCGGCGGCGTCGAGCGTGACGGCCCACTTATTGCCCCTGCGCGCGATCGATTTGTAGCCGTGACCGAGCATCACGTCGACCTTTCGCTTGACGAACGCGCGCCGCAATTCTTCCGCGACTTCAGCGTCGAGACCCGGAAGCATCTGCTTCTCCAGCTCGACGATCGTAACCTTGGTCCCGAACGCCTGGTAAAAATAGGCGAACTCGAGTCCGATTGCCCCCGCGCCAATCACCAGCAACTCCTTCGGCAAATTCTCGTTCACCAGCGCTTCCTTGCTGGTGATCAGGCCGTCGCCGACGGTCATCCCGGGGAACAATCGTTCGGTTGATCCGGCCGCGATCATGATCCGCTCGGCTTCGATCGCTTCGACCGGCGGCCGATTTCCATTGCTGGTGCTGAGCGCGATGGTGTGCGGTCCGGTAATCGTGGCAGTTGCTTCCAGCAGGTCGATATTGTTCTTCTTGAACAGGAAGCGCACGCCTTTCGACAGCTTGTCGGCGGCTTCGCGGCTGCGCGCGATCACACGTTTGAAATCGACCTTCACGTCGCCGACCTCAATTCCGTGTTCCTTGCCCGCGCCGCGAATCGACTCCATCGTCTCAGCCGAATTCAGCAGCGCCTTCGACGGGATACATCCCCAGTTCAGGCACACGCCACCCGGACGATCGCGCTCGATCACCACCGTTTTCATCTTGAGCTGGCTGGCGCGAATCGCCGCCACGTAGCCGCCCGGTCCGGAACCGATTACCGCCAAATCGTATCTCGAGTTTGCCAACGCTTACTCCCTCATCATTTGCTCAACTAATTATATACCTTTTAACCACGATCCGATGGTCGTGCACCACCGCGCCCGCACACTGACTTGAGCGACGTCTTTGATCGCCGCGAGATTGCCGGCTTACAGGAAGCGGCTAGTCGATGTCGACGTCTACAATTTTAAGTTTTAGCTTTAGCTGGGCGGCCATCGCGACCGGCGAGAACGACGTGCGATGAATCGGTGAAGGGCCGAGCCGCTCGACCGCCGACAGATGCTCAGCCGTGCAATAGCCCTTGTGCTGCGCGAAACCGTAATCGGGATAGCTGACGTCATAATCGCGCATCAGACGATCGCGCGTGACCTTGGCGATTATCGAAGCCGCGGCGATACAAAAGCTCTTGCGATCGCCGCCGACGATGCGGGTCTGCGGAATCTCGAGACCGGGGATGCGCCTGCCGTCGACCAGCACGTGCTGCGGCTCGCGCGCCAGCGCCTGGACCGCGCGTAGCAGAGCCGCCATCGTGGCGTGATAAATGTTGCGGCGATCGATTTCTTCGACCTCGGCCACGCCGATTCCGAAGCAGTGCGCACGCTGCTGAATCACCGGGAAAAGCTCCTCGCGTTTCTCCGGCGTGAGCTGCTTGGAATCGTGAACGCCCCTGATGAACGTTTCGGGCGCGAAGATTACCGCGGCCGCCACCACCGGCCCCGCCATCGGGCCAACTCCGGCCTCATCGACACCGGCCACCGCTTCGAGGCCGGTCACCCAAAGCCTGCGTTCGTAGCGCAGATCCGGACGCTTGGTCATCCCATCAACCCTCTTCCGAGCTTCATCCCGACCGGCCTCATTATGGATATCACTCTGACAGACGGTCAAATCCAGCGG
>DATJOQ010000061.1:0-3163 GCA_035506935.1 Binataceae bacterium (SeqCode)
GATCAAGGGACTCGAGCACGCCGAGATCATGCGGCCGGGATATGCGATCGAGTACGATTTCTCCGATCCAACCCAGCTGATGCCGTCGCTCGAGACCAAGCTGGTCGAGGGCCTGTTTTTCGCTGGCCAGCTAAACGGCACCACCGGCTATGAAGAAGCTGGCGCGCAAGGATTGATCGCGGGAGTCAATGCGGTGCTGAAGACGCGCGGCGAGCGAGCGATCGTTTTGCGCCGCGACGAGGCCTATATCGGCGTGCTGATCGACGACTTGGTGACGCGCGGAATCGGCGGCGAACCGTACCGAATGTTCACCTCGCGCGCGGAGTACCGTCTGTTGCTGCGCGAGGACAACGCCGATCGCAGGCTCGCATCTATCGGCGAACGGCTCGGTTTGCTCGGCGCCGAGGCGAGCGCAAGCGTCCGCGCCAAGAGCGAGCGCGTCGCCGCCGAATTGGCGCGCATCGCGGGCGCGCTGGTTCCTGCGTCCGACGCGGTGAATCAGCGCTTGAGTGAAGCCGGATCGAGTCCGATCGCTCGATCAACACGCGCGCTCGAGCTGCTGAAGCGCCCAGAGATATCGTACGTCACGATGCTGGCGCTGGCCGGCCTCGAACCCGCGCTCACCGTCGACCAGGCGGCCGAGCTGGAAATCGAGGTCAAATACGAGGGTTACGTGAAGCGACAGGCCGAGACCGTCGAGCGCTTTCGGCGTCTGGAAGAAACCGCAATTCCTGCGTGGCTCGACTACGCTTCAGTTCCTGGACTTTCCACCGAAGTTCGCGAGCGGCTACTGAAGGTCCGCCCACGCTCGCTGGGGCAGGCTGCGCGGATGCCCGGTATCACGCCGGCCGCAGTTTCATTGCTGGCGGTGCATATCCGCGGCAATCGCGAGCGAACTGCCCAGGCGGGCTAACGATGTTTCACGTGAAACGAATCGCGGTATCCGCATAGCTTTAGATTGCCGCGTCCGCCCTCAGCGTTAGATCCAAAACTTATCGCGGGCGAGGTTCGCGTACAGGTCGAAGCGGCGCTCGCCTCGCTGAAAGCCTTATCTCTAACGCCGGAATTCCTCGATAGGATTACGAAGTTTGCCGAGACGCTCGCGCTCTGGGGCGCGCGAACCAATCTCACTGCCCATCCCGATGATCCGGTTGAAATTGCTTTTCACGTGCTCGACAGCCTGATGCCGATTGTGCTCGGCTCACTGGCAGACGCGTTCAATAAAGCGGCGCGGGTGCTCGACGTCGGCAGCGGCGCGGGCTTTCCCGGGCTGGTGCTGGCAAGCGCGTCGGAAGCGCACTTCGTGCTGGTCGAAGCGCGCCGCAAGCGCGCGAGCTTCCTGCAGAGCGCGATCGTCGAGATGGGACTCAGCAATGTGACCGTCGCGCAAAAGCGTCTGGCGCCGGCCGACCTCAATCAGGAATTCGATATCGCTGTGACGCGCGCGCTCGGCCCGGCCGCAGATTTCTACGCGATCTCCGCGGCGGCTTTGACGAAGAACGGCATCGCGATTCTGTACGCGAGTCAAAATCAGCAGCTCGCTCTGAACGCCGCGCACTCTGCCGGACTCGGCGGAGAAAGCCGCATTCCGTATGAAGTCCGCCGAGGCCCATCGCTCGTAAGCCGCACGCTGATCGTGTTTCAAAAGCTGTAGCGCTAGATTTTATCCAATAGCGATGCGGGCTTCGCGGCGCCTTTTCGCGCGGCTTTGATTTTCTCGGACGTGAGAGAGTAACATGTGGCTGTCGCGAGCGATCGTTTCACGTGAAACCGTGAAAGATTATCGGCCCGCGCTGTGCGGGTCGGGTGGGAAGTTGGGTTTGTGGGGCGGATTATAGCGATCGCAAATCAGAAGGGCGGCGTCGGTAAGACCACTACCGCGATCAATCTCGCGGTCGCGCTTGCCGACCGCAAGCATCGCGTCCTTCTCATCGATCTCGACCCTCAAGGCAACGCTACTTCTGGGCTGACTTCCAGCCAAACTGTAGCAACGAGAAACTCCGCGGGGCGCACCATCTACGACGCTCTGATCGGACACGTGCCGCTGATCGAGGTGGTGAGGCCGGCGCGCCATTTCCTGTTCCTGGCGCCGTCGGGAACCGACCTGGTCGGCGCCGAGATCGAACTGGCCACGGTCGAAGGACGCGAACAGCGCCTCAAAGCTGCGCTGGGGCACTCCGCGGTAAATTATAACTATGTTCTAATTGATACACCGCCGTCGCTTGGCTTGCTCACGCTCAACGCCTTGGTGGCGGCGGACTCGGTGCTGGTGCCGATGCAATGCGAGTACTACGCGCTCGAAGGCCTGAGCTCGCTGCTCGCGACTATCAAGCGCGTGAAGAGCGTGCTGAACGCGGCGCTCGAGATCGAAGGATTGGTGCTGACGATGTTCGATCAACGTAATCGCCTGAGCCACGAGATCGCGCGCGAGGTGCGCGAGCATTTTCCCGACAAGATTTTCAGGACCGTGGTCCCGCGCAACGTGCGGTTGTCCGAGAGTCCGAGCCACGGGCTTTCGGCGCTGGAATACGACGCCAAGTCGAGCGGCGCGCAAAGTTATCGCGAGCTCGCGATCGAACTTTTCGGGCGAACGGCCGCGCCGAGTCCGGATCCGCCAAGCTCATAAGAACGCTGGAGAAGATGAGGACGAGGAGGAGGGGTGAATATGTTGCGCAGACCGTTGGGACGCGGCCTGGGAGCGCTGATCGAAAACACCATCGAAGAGGATCGAAACGGCACGGCGAACGAGGTTAACGGCGCCGGCGCATCGGTAGGATTGTTCGTCGCGATCGAGCGGATTTCGCCATCGCCGTATCAGCCGCGCAAACGCTTCGATCCGGAACGTCTGGCGGAGCTGACGCGCGCGATCGAAAGCCAGGGCGTGATCGAGCCGCTGGTGGTGAGGCTAATCGCCAACGGCGAGGCTTCAAACCCAAAATATGAGCTGATCGCGGGCGAGCGGCGCCTGCGTGCTGCGAAAAACGCCGGCCTGAGCGAGGTGCCAGTGGTCGTGCGCGAGGTCGACGAGCGCGGCGCGCTCGAAATGTCGCTGGTCGAGAATCTTGCGCGCGAAGAGCTGAACCCGGTCGAAGAGGCGCGCGCATTCGTTCAATTGAACGACGAATTCTCGCTGAGCCACGAGCAGATCGCCAGCCGGATCGGC
>DATJOQ010000062.1:0-2032 GCA_035506935.1 Binataceae bacterium (SeqCode)
GCGGTTAGCTCGACCAAGTCGATGACCGGGCACACGTTAGGAGCGGCGGGCGCGATCGAATCGGTGTACACGGTGCTGGCGATCAGCCGCGGGATGATTCCGCCGACGATTAATTACGAATATCCGGACCCCGAATGCGACCTGGATTACGTGCCAAATCGCGCGCGACCGGCGAAGATCAGGCTAGCGCTGAACAATTCTTTTGGATTCGGCGGGACCAACACCACCATAGCCTTCCGGCCGTAACTAAAAGAGGTAACAAGGATCAGCATGGCTTCACGAATCGTCGGCACTGGACGCGCAGTGCCCTGCACCGCGATGTCGAACCAGGAGCTCGAGCGGCGGCTCGACACGTCGGATGAATGGATAAAATCGCGTACCGGAATCGGGCAGCGTTACCTTTTGCGCAGCGGCGAATCGCTGGTTGAGATCGCGGCACAGGCGAGCCGCAAGGCACTGGATCGGGCGGGCCTTAAAGCCGGCGAGATCGAGGCGATCGTGACCGGCACGGTGTCGTCGGATTACGCGTTTCCGTCTTTTGCGTGTCAGTTGCAGCACGCGTTGGGGCTCGACGGCATCCCCGCTTTCGACGTGGCGGCGGCGTGCTCGGGATTCGTCTACGCGCTGTCGGTGGCGGACTCGGGGATGCGCGCGCGCGACTGGAGCAAGGTGCTGGTGGTCGGCGTCGACGCGTTATCGGCGATGGTCGATTGGCAGGATCGGCGAACCGCAGTGCTGTTCGGCGATGGCGCCGGCGCGGTGATGATGGTCTCGGAGCCGGGGCCACGGGGAGTACTGGGAAGTTTGTTGCGCTCGTCAGGGATGGCGGCGGATCTGCTCGCGGTGCGCGCGCGCGGAATCAAGACGACGGCGGATGCGGAGATGCGGCGCTTGCCCGAAGACTCGATTACGATGCGCGGTCCCGAGTTATTCAAGATCGCGGTGAAGAGCATGGCCGATATCACGCGGCAGGTGGTCGAGCGCGCAGGTTTCAAGCTGAGCGATATCGCGCTGGTGATCCCTCATCAGGCGAACATCCGGATTATCAACGCGGTGGCCGAGCGGCTTGGCCTGGAAAATGGCAAGGTATTCGTAAATATCGATCGCTATGGCAATACGTCGGCGGCCTCCGTGCCGATTGCGCTCGATGAAGCGTTCGAGGCGGGCCGTATCCGTGACAACGACCTGGTGCTGCTCAATGCGTGCGGAGGAGGGCTTACCTGGGGCGCGAGCCTGGTGCGCTGGTAAGGGACAAGCGCCGGACTGCGTTGTCAGTTGTTTCTTTCTGCTACTTCCTAATACCAGCAGCAAGGGAGCTGTTTCGATAGCTTCGATCCTTAAAGCAAGCTGGCAAGGCGATTCCATCCGCTATCCATAGGCAGACGCATAATTGCATGAACGCTAGCGAGCGATCCCGGCCGGCGTCACTGATCGTCTCTGAATTACTTAAGCGCCGCCTGCTGATCGTGATGGGCAAGGGCGGTGTCGGCAAGACCACGATCAGCGCGGTGCTCGGATCGCTTGCCGCGCGCGCGCGCGGCGACACGCTGGCAATGGAGACGGACCTGCGCGCGCCGCTGGCGGCGGCGTTCGGACACGGTCCGAGCCTGACGCCGGCCGAGATTGCGCCGGGGTTTGCGACGATGGTGCTGGACGGGCGCCATGCGCTGGAAGAATATCTGCAAATCGTGGTGCCGGGCCGGATGGTCTTGAAGGCGGTATTTTCGAACAAGCTCTATCAATACTTCGTGCAGGCGGCGCCGGGATTGCGCGAGCTGATGATGCTGGGGAAGGTTTACTACGAGCTCGAGCGCAAGCCCGCGGGACAGCGAAAATGGGAACTGGTGGTGCTCGACGCGGCAGCGAGTGGACAGGCGTTGGGATTGCTCAAGATGCCGGCGGCGGCGCACGATACTTTCGGCGAAAGTATCGTCGGGCGCGAGGCGAATAATATCGGCCGGATGCTGCATGAGCCGCGGCTGTGCGCGATAATCCTGGTTACGACGGCGGAGCCGATGGCCCTGGCGGAAAC
>DATJOQ010000063.1:0-2337 GCA_035506935.1 Binataceae bacterium (SeqCode)
TCGAAGCGGGACTCGGCATCTTCGAGGCCATCAAAATCGTCGGCAACGAGACTGAGCGCCAGGAGCAGGCAATCGGCCGGGAACTCGCGCTGGTCTCGGGTGAAATTACCGCCGGTGGCACGCTCGGTATGGCCCTGCGCAACCTGGCCGAACGCACCGCGGTCGAAGATATCAAGCCGCTGGCGGCAACGCTGATTCAGAGCGAGTTGCTGGGCTCCCAAATGGCTCCTGCGCTGCGCGCGATTTCCGATACGCTGCGCTCGCGGCGCCGGATGCGCGCGGAAGAAGCGGCTCAGAAAACCACCATCAAGATTCTGTTCCCGCTGATTCTGCTGGTCCTGCCCGCGATGATCATGGTCATCGTCGGACCCGCAATGATCCAGATCGCCCGCTCTCTGAGCCCCTGATCGGGGACGAGGGTAATTCGCTGTTTCTCGGCATGCGGCGTGGATTAGCTCCACGCCGCATGCGCTTGACCCCCGCACGGCTTCGCAATATCGGATCATTATATGGACGATACTCTTATGAAACGCCGCGCGATCGCGCTGTGGAATGAGGCGGCGGGCCATCAGGCGGCGGGAGATTTCAACCGCGCGATCGAACTCTATACCCGCTCGATCGAGCTTCACCCGACCGCGGAAGCCTTCACCTTTCGCGGCTGGGCTTACCATTTTCTGGGCCGCGTCGACGACGCCATCGAGGAATGCAAGCGCGCGATCGAGGTAGACCCGGATTTCGGCAATCCCTACAACGACATCGGCGCGTACCTGCTGGCGAAAGGCCAGTTCGACGAGGCCATCGAATGGCTGGAGAAAGCCAAGAGCGCGCCCCGCTATCAACCGCGCCATTTTCCTTACATGAACCTGGGGCGAATCTACGCCGCCAAGGGGATGGTGATGCGCGCGATCGCGGAATTCGAGGCAGCGCTGAAATTGGCGCCTGGCGATGCGGCCTGCCTTGAATCGCTCGCCCGCTTGCGCGCCATGCTTAATTGACCGCGCGACGCTTTTTCTGAATGAGCGGCTTTTGATAAGCTGATGGTCTGATGGCTGGACCCGAACAGATTTGGCCCGAGGCGGTTCGTACGCTGGAGGGTGGTAAGCGCTTCGCGCTGGCCACCGTGGTCAACGTGCGCGGCTCCACGCCGCGCGAGGTCGGCGCCAAGATGATCGTCCGCACGGACGGCCAATTTGGCACGATCGGTGGCGGCTGCGGCGAAGCGGAAGTCTTCCGCAAGGCGCGCCTGCTGCTCGACGAAGGCCACGGCGCGCGCCTCGCCGAAGTGGATTTGACGGGCGATTTTGAGCAGCAGGAAATCGGCACATGCGGCGGCATCATGGACGTCTTTATCGAGCTGTGGTCGCCTGATCACGATTTGCCGATGGCCCGGAAGCTCGCCGACTCGGCGCGCCGCAACCTGCCCGGTGCGCTGTTGAGCGTTATCGATCCGGGACTTCCCGCGCGATCCTCGGTGGGCGCGCGCACGGTGCTCGATCCGACTGAGCCTTCGAATTCTCCGACCCTGCTGGGACTGGAGGCTGCGGCCCTCGATCAACTAAATGAGCAGGTAACGGATGCGACTCCCGGACTCCTGGAGATCGATTCGGACGGCAAGCTGCGACCGGCGGTTCGGATCGATGCCAATGGCGCGCCGCGCCTGTTCGTCGATCCGATCTCCGGCGCACAGCGCCTGATCATTGCGGGCGCCGGCCATATTGCTCAGCCGCTAGCGACGCTGGGTTCGATGCTTGGATTCCATGTCACCGTGATCGATGATCGCGGCCAGTTTGCCAACCGCGAACGATTTCCGACGGCCGACGAAATAATTGTTCGGCCTTTTCGGGCCGCGCTCGACTCGTTGTGGCTCGATCGTCATTGCTATGTGATTTCGGTCACGCGCGGTCATGCCTTTGATGATGAAGTGGTCCGCGCTGCATTGAACCAGGCGGCGCGCGATCCGCGGATCTTTATCGGCATGATCGGCTCGCGGCGGCGCGTCAAGACCACCCTCGAACGCATCGCCGCCGACGGTGTCAGCCCTGCCCTGCTCGAGCATATTCACGCGCCGCTCGGAATCGATATCGGCGCTGAAACGCCCGAGGAAATCGCCGTTTCGATAATCGGCGAGGTAATTCGCGAGCGGCGCACGCGGGTGCGCGACGATTTCAATCTCGGCTCCAAGCTCGGCCAACTGAAACGCTCCGACGGGCTTGGCTCTGCCCGCCCGCGTCCGGCGGCCACTATCGCGCTAATTCACAATCCAAACGAAAGCGCCGCTAAGTAGGCGCCCGCTTTCGGAAAGCTGCGCGGGCGGCCAATGCGTTTTGAGGGCATCCT
>DATJOQ010000064.1:0-3093 GCA_035506935.1 Binataceae bacterium (SeqCode)
CACGGAAGCGAATATCACGAACGCCAGCGATCCCAACTATTCGGCTGAGGCGGCGGTGCTGGCGCCCGAAGTGGGCGCGGACGGCTCAACCGTGGGCGTGCAGGTGCTGGGTATTCAGAGTGCTCAGGCGCCGTTTATCACTACGGACTTGAATCAAGCTCAGTCGACCGAAAGCTACAACTCCTCCTACGCGCAGGTCACACAACTCGCGCAAACTTACCTGGCGCCGGCCTCGGGCGACGATCTGCTGCAATCGTTGCAAGGCCTGTTCAACTCGCTCACCAACCTTTCCGCTTCGCCGCAGGATCCGCCCACGCGCGAGGCGGTGCTGAGCGCGGCCAGCAACTTTGCCACCATGTCGCAACAGCTCTCGCAGCAGTTCAACCAGTCCGTGTCGAATGAGCTGGGCACGGTGCCCTCGATGGTGCAGCAGGTGAACAGCGACAGCCAGCAGATCGCTCAGTTGAACTCCCAGATCCAGGCGGCCAGCGCCGGAGGCGGCGACGCGGGCGCGCTGCTGGATCAGCGCGGCGCCTTGGTCAGCGATCTGTCCAATCTGATCGGAGCAAGCGCCGACGCCAACGGCAACGTCAGCGTCGCCGGAGTGCCGCTGGTCTCGGGCAGCACGCCGCTGACCCTGTCGACCACCGGTTCGGGCACCAATTTCTCTCTGAGCGTATCGATGCCCAACGGCAATATGGTGTTGCCCACCGACGAGCTGGGCGGAACGATCGGCGGCAGCCTGAGCGGCGCCAATCGGGTTGCCCAGCTGAATAATGACCTCAACACCTTCGTGACGTCGGTCGCGAACTCGCTCAACAATCAGAGCCAGCAAGGCTACGGCCTCGACGGCTCGACCAACAACGCGCTGTTCGAGATCGGTGCCGGCGGCAATGGAATCGCGCTCAATCCAGCGATCAACGAGGAGAATCTGCCCGCCTCGGCGACCGCGGCGGGCGTGCCCGGCGACGGCTCGAACGCGGCCGCAATGGCGGAGCTGGCCAATTCGACCGGGCTTGATGCCGGGTTTCCGACCAGCACACTGAGTCAGGCGTACACGCAGCTCGCGAGCGCTTTCGGCTCGGATATCCAAAATGCCAGTTCCGCACAGAGCACCGCCGCCAGCTCCGTACAATCGCTGAGCCAGCTCCAAAGCTCGGTTACCGGCGTATCACTCAACCAGGAGCTGGCAAACCTCATCCAATATCAAAACGCGTTGCAGGCGGCGGGTCGCGCGCTCCAGGTAGTGAACGACAACATATCGTTTTTGATCACACAGATAACGCCTGCGACAGGCTAATGCCGCTGACGTAACAAAGGTTTTACTATGAGAGTTTCCGACCTTTCGCTATTCAACTCGCTCGCGGATTCGATAACTGAGACGTCCTCCAATCTCAATATCGCGCAGCAGCAGCTCGCCACCGGCAAGCAAGTGGTCGAGCCCTCCGACGGTCCTGCCGCTTTCGCAGAAGCAGACCTCCTGCAAGCTGCTGAGTCTGCCACCAACAACGACGGGACGCTCGCGACCAACGTTCAGAACCAACTGAGCGCTGCTTCCAGTGCGCTGGCGCAGATCTCTTCCACGATTACCTCGGCGATCGCGAGCGCCACCGAAGGCTCTGACGGAACTATCAACGCGAGCCAGATGGCCACGATCGCGCAGACCGTGCAGGGCCAACTGGCCGAAGTGGTTCAAAGCGCCAATACCAATTATGCTGGCGTGTACCTGTTCGGCGGCGATCAGACCCAAGCCGCACCTTTCAGCGCGACCGGAGCTTACTCCGGTGATTCGGGCAGCAACTCGGCGGTGTTCAGCAGTGGCGCCAGCATCCCGGTGAGCTTCGACGGGCAGAGCATCGTTGGCAACAACACCTCCGGCGCGATAGGTGCGCTGAATTCGCTGATCAGCGCGCTCAACTCCGGTAATCAGTCCGCGGTCGCCGCGACCCTGCCGCAGCTCAACACGGCTTTACAGCAGGTTGCCTCGGTCAATGCTTCGATCGGTACCGCAGCGAACAACGCCTCGATGTTGTCGACCAATGCGAGCTCGTCCGCGACGACCTTGGACAGCAATATCAACCAGGTATCCGGCGCAAATATCGCGCAGGTCGCGATGAACGTGCAGGAGGACTCGGCTCAGGTGCAGGCGCTGGTTTCACTGGCCTCGGAGATCGGCAAAATCCCGCTGATAGATATTTTGAGCTGACGTTTCGGCGAGGCCTACAACTTCGACAACAGCTCGTCGGCGAGCTTCTCCAGGCCGCGTGTCAGCCCCTCGGTATCCCACGCCGGCGGCGCGATCACCATGCGCGAGACGCCCATCTCGCGATACCGATTGACGAAGTCGAGCGTCGGTTTGCCCGCCGCGCTGATTTCTATCTCGGCCGGGTTGCGTCCGGCCTTGGCGCATTCTTCCTTCATGTAATTCAGCAGACCAGCGAGCTTGGCGGCGTCGAGCTCCATCGGAAAGAATCCGTCGCCCAGGCGCGCGGCGCGGCGCGCGGCCGCCTTCGAATGGCCGCCGATATGGATCGGCACGCCGCCTTTCTGCACCGGCTTGGGAAAACTCTTCACCGGCCCGAAGTTGAAATGCTTGCCTTCGAATCGCGACGAATCCTCGCGCCACAACACCCGCACCGCCTCGATCGCTTCGTCGGTGCGCGAGCCGCGCGAGCCGAAATCCAGCCCGAGCGAATCGAACTCCTCGCGGAGCCATCCGCTGCCGATACCGAAAATCATCCGGCCCCCCGACAACACGTCCAGGGTTGCGAGTTCCTTGGCGACGTAAAGCGGATGGCGTTGCGGCAGAATCACGATTCCGGTCGCAAGCTTGAGCTTCGTGGTCCGCGCCGCCGCGTACGCCAACGGCAGCAGCGGATCTGGAATTGGCACGTCCTCGCCGCCGGGAATTTTTCCGCTCGCCGCGTAAGGATAGGTCGATTTGTAACCCTCGGGAATAACCACGTGCTCGACCGTCCAAATCGACTCGAAGCCGCATCGATCGGCGGTTTCCGCCAGATGACTCAAGCGTTCGGGCTGCACGAACGGCCCCGCGTTGGCGTAGGATATTCCGATTTTCATTTCTGTCACCTT
>DATJOQ010000065.1:0-4025 GCA_035506935.1 Binataceae bacterium (SeqCode)
GGGCTTGACCAGCGACATCGCCCCGTCGATCCACTCGCGCGCCTTGGTGTATGCGTCGCGTTGCGCCGGCGTCGCGCTTCCTACGCCGAAGGTGCGGTAATAACAAGTTCGATAGCCGGTGTATGACTGGATGATATCGAAGAAAGCCTGGTCGCCCGGCCGGATTATGCGATCGGTAAAATTGTGCGGATGCGGGCTGCAGCGCTCGCCGCTGATCGCGTTGATCGCTTCGACGTCGTCTGAACCCAGCTCGTAGAGCATCCGATTCGCCTGCGCCACCAGCTCGGATTCGCGCACGCCCGGCTTAAGCTTCTCCCAAATCATGTGATAGACGCCGTCGACCATCGCGGCCGCGGTGTTAAGCAGCATGATCTCGTCGATACTCTTGATCTCGCGCGCTTCGAGCATCACCTGCTGGCAATCGCGAACTTCGATTCCCGCGCGTTGCAGCTCGAACAGCATCGCCGGCTCGATCAGGTCGACACCAAGCGGCATCCGCTCGACGCCGTGCTCCTTGAGCAGCGACTTGATCTCTTCGGCATGCATCTTCATCAGGCCCGCGCTGGGCGGGATCGCGCCGCGCATGCCCGGCATCCCGGCACGGCAGTGATCGTGCGGCAGCCAGGGCGAGTACAACTGATGATGCTTCACCGCTGAGCCGAAGTCCCATACGTAGGGATCAGCGTCGCCGGCGAGCAGCGCGAAGCGAATCATCTTGTCGCGCGCCCATTCGCCGATCACCGTGCTGCTTAGATAGCGGATATTGTTGGTGTCGAAGCACAGCACCGCGCCGAGATCCGAATGCGCCAGCGCCTGGCGCGCTCGCGCGAGGCGATATTCGTGTAGGCGGCGGAAATTCACCCGCTCCTCGAAATCAACCGCGCGCTGGCCGTGTGCCGGAATCGCGCGCTTCCAGTTGTGATGCGGATCGAGCGCCGCGACGCCCGCGTTCGCGGGGATATCACTCGCCTTGATCACCTTGGTCTTTGCGGTCGCCATTGAGAATTCCTCCATTGCCGCGATTTGCGCGGCGATCGCGTCTTAGCGGCGCAACAGTCCCTCGCGGTCAACTCGATTTCGCAGCAGCTCGAGCTCGGCAGCGGTCGGCGCCGCCGTTTCTGGCACTTGCTCCGGCACGTTCAACTCGAACCCGGTGCGCGCTTTCACATCCGCGAGCGACACGCCGGGATGGATCGAATGAAGCCGCATACGGCGGGTGCCCGGCGCGAAGTCCATCACGCACATCGGCGTCACGCACAGGCGCGGTCCACCGCCCGGTAATCCAATCCGGCTGCGCGCGTCGTCGCCGCCGCGGCCCCATCCGTAGGCGCTGATGAAATCACATCGTTCGACCAGCACGCGCGGATCGTGATTGTTGAGCACGATATAATAGCGGCCCACATAGCTGCTGAGCGTTGGCGTGCCAACCGAACCGGGGCCGCGAAATCGCAGCCGCGAAAAATCCTTGCCGATTCCGATCAGGTTGGTATTGCCCCACGGATCGACCTGGATTCCGCCGATAAAAAACACATGGCGATTCCAATCCTTGAGGCGATCAAAGCGGTGGCCGCTGTCGCTGTACGATTCCGACCATCGCACGATCCGGCGATCCCACGGAAACGCCGGCATCGGGATCGATTCGAGATGCGCGACGTTCATGCGACCGCCAAAAAATATCAGCTCGATATTCGGGCCGTGGCTGAGATGCGCCATCCGGATAGCCGCTTCCGCCGCCGGTGTCGCGACGCCCACGCGCACGATCTCGCCGTCTGTTAGCTCGCGCGCGAGTACGCACGCCATCAGTTCCAAATTGCTGTACTCGGCCATCGTCAGAACTCGTTGAGCGCCAATAGCCGCGCCATTCCGATTCGCTCGAGATAGTCCGCATGGCTGCCAGTTTCGCGACAGTAGCGATCAATCCATTGCTGAAACGATGCCGGATCGCTTTCCGCCTTCTGCGCCAGCTCGAAATATTCGGCGACGAACGCAACGTCCTGCTTGTAGAATCCGCGGCTGTAAAAAGGATGGGCGCCGAAGGGCGCACGCACGATAGCGTCAGCGCCCGCGATAGTTGTCGCCCACGGATTAGCGCGAATCTCTTCGTTGGGAATCACTTGCTCGACTTCGACGACTGTGCGGTCGGCGGCGCGATAAAGATACAGATCGAGCCATCCGGGACCGCCGAAGTGACGCACGTTGCCGTACGCATCAGCCGCGGCGGCATGCAGCAAACAGACGTCGGGTTTGATCGGCGGCACCGCGAGCAGCGTCTCTCCGGCGATCGGATCGGTGAACAGCTTCAAATCGGGATTCACTTCGGGAATCGACGTACCGACGCCGCCGCGCCACGGCATGAACGGCAGCAACTGTGCCGCGGCCTGTAATCCCGCGCACAGGATTCCCTCCTCGCATTCCCACACTGTCAGTTCGCCCGATTGCGCGGCGCGACGGAAGCTCGGCAGAACCGGGACGCCAAGATGGCCGCCGGCGTAGTAGCTGACCGTCTTGCGAACGCATCCCGCCGCGATAAACAGATCGAGCGACAATCCGCTGTCGATTACCGTAAGATTGCGCACCCTGCGGCGCACGACCTGGCGCACCAGAGCCATCGGGGCTGGCGCACCGATCGCGACCGTCATGCCGTCTTCGATCCAGGCGGCCGCCTCGTCTTCGCCTATGATTCGTTCTTTGCGCATGGATTTCGGCCATCCTGTTATACACCAGCAATCTCATTTTTGAACCGGTTTTTGCCTATCGGAGCCTTACCCGCCGCAATGAAAAGGTGCTATGTCTAGTTAATATTCGGGGGTCAAGGCCGCTCGCCCAGAGCGGCTCACACAAAGCGAGGTAAATCATGAGAACCGGCTACATGCTGCTGTTCCAGAACGCGCACCAGGGAATGTCCGACGCAGAGATGGTGCGTAACGAGATGCGGATCGCGGAATCTACCGAAGCTCTCGGCTTCGACACGATTTGGAGCGCCGAGCATCATTTCGATTACTACTCGATCCTGCCGGACAACCTGCAGATCCTGACTTACCTCGCGGGACGCACCAGCAAGATCCATCTCGGCAGCGCGGCGGTTATCCTGCCGTGGAACGATCCGCTGCGCGTGACCGAGAAGGTCTGCATGCTCGATGCGCTATGCGACGGCCGCTTCATTCTCGGCCTCGGCCGCGGCCTCGCCCGCATGGAATATCGAATCTTCGGCATCGACATGAATGAGTCGCGCGAGCGCTTCAACGAGTCGGCGAAGATGGTCCTGAAAGCGCTGCAAACCGGCTATATCGAAGGCGACGGGCCGTTCTACAAGCAGGTTCGCACCGAGATTCGGCCGCGTCCCACCCGCGCATTCCAGGGACGCACCTATTGCGTCGCGATGTCACCCGACACCGCTCCGATCGCCGCGGAACTCGGCGCGCGAATGATGTTCTTCGTTCAGTTCAGCCTCGACAAGCATATGCCGGGAGTCGAGCTCTATCGCGAGAGTTTCAAGAAGTTTAACAAGCAGCCGGCGCCGCCGCCGCTGGCGATCGACTTCACCTACTGCGATCGCGATGCCGGGCGCGCGGAAGAACTGGCCCGCCGCCACATCGCGGGCTATTACCTGTCGGTCATCAAGCACTACGAATTCAACGACGACTATCACAGCCGGCTGAAAGGCTATGAGGGATACGCGCAAGCCGCGCAGCTCTTGAAAGAGACCGGATTGGAGAAAGCCGCGCAGGCGTACGCCGATGAGCAGGCGTTCGGCACGCCTCAGCAAATTCTGGATAAGCTCGAAAAGCGCCGCCAGATGCTCGGTGATTTCGAATGGAACGTATGCTCCAGCTACGCCGGGATGCCGTTTAAGGACGTGGAGTCGAGCCTCAAGCTGATGGCGAAAGAGGTGCTGCCCGAAATTCGCAGCTGGGGCGAAGATGCCTTCGAGCCGGCGCGGGCGAGCGCTTAGGCAGAGTCTCTGGCGAAAGTATCGTCACTAGTACTGCTTTTGATCGTACTGGCGGGTGGAGTCTCGGCGCGAG
>DATJOQ010000066.1:0-5146 GCA_035506935.1 Binataceae bacterium (SeqCode)
GAGACATTGATCACCGCGCTACCTGGGCGCATCAGCGGAACCAGTTGTTGGGTGAGAAAGAAGACGCTCTTGAGGTCTACCGTTTGAATCCGATCCCACTCCGCTTCCGAAGTCTCGAGAAAGTGCTTGCCCAGAATTATCCCGTGATTGTTGTACAGCACGTCGACGTGGCCGAGAACGCGAGAGGCCTGATCCGCGAGCTCGCGCGGCGCGCCGTTTTTGGACATGTCGGCGGCGACGTAGGTGATCGCCTCTGGCGCCAGACCCTCGACTTCACTTTTGGCGCCAGGCTCTAAATCACTGGCGAGGATTTTCGCGCCTTCAGCGGCAAATTTGCGACACGCAACTTTACCCATCCCGCCGGCGGCCCCGGTGATTATCACATTCTTTCCGGACAGACGTCCCATGAGATCTCCTCCTGCAGGACAAGCTTTGGTTTTGTCGTTCCGTAGTTTCGAGATTTTTCGATTAGTATAAGTGCTGCTCACTCTCCGGATGCGGGCAGCTCGATCTCAAATTTGTAGCGCGCTCTGGCCGAATCGTTACGTTGCGTGAAGCACGCACCGTAGTTGCCACTTGCCTCGGCAAAGCGCAACGGCTTTACGCGCTCGACGCAGACCTCGGTAGAGCCGGGTGAGGTCTTCAGAATCTGCATGACCTCCGCAATAAAGTCATCGAGCGGCATCGCGTTGGGGTCAGTGGCCTGCTCCGGAGACAGCAGTTCGGTTTGCACATAGGGCGGGATGAGCTCGATTACCTGCACAGGCGTATCTTTGAGTTGATATCGGAGCGATTGCGTGTACGAGTGAACGGCGGCTTTGGTTGCGCAATAGGTTGGCGCGAAGAACACCGGCACGAAGGCAAGCCCCGAAGTCACGGTCATAATCACGGGATGGCGTTGATTCACTAATGCGGGGAGAAGCATTGCATTCAGCCGCATCGGTCCGAGAAGGTTGATGTTAACGGTTTCTTCGGCTGTGCCGGTGTCGCCGGAGGCCACAGATTCCATTTTCATGATCGCGGCGTTATGGATGATCACGTTAAGCGTCGGAAACTCGTGCTTGATTCTTTCTGCCAAAGCCCGAACCGAAGCCCGATCTGCAACATCGAGCTGGAGCGCTTTCATTCCAGGATTCGCCGCGATCGTGGATTCAAGCTGCTGTTTGCGTCGGCCGGCGATGATGACCTGGTTACCTTCGGCATGAAATGCCTCGGCGAGACCACGGCCTATCCCGGAGCCGCCGCCGGTGATCAAGATGGTGTTTCCGCTTAATTGCATATTTAATTCTTTTCCACAGATGTACGGTGTAAAGATAGACGTTTGAGTATTGGCACGTGGTGGTTTTGCGATTCTCAAACAGATCAATCGCGCCCGAGCGAACATCTGTATCACGCGTGCTTCAAGCGCACCGCCATTTCTTTGATACCGTTAATAAAGTTCGATCGCATCCGGCGGATTGGCCCACACGGCGCAGCGGTCGGAAACCGCTTCAGAAACTCGTCGAAGAAGATGCGCAACTGTAACTCGGCCAGTCGCGCCCCGAGACAGTAGTGCTCGCCGATCCCGAAGCCAAGCTGCGGAAGTCCGGCTCGCCCGAGCTCGAAGCGGAAAGGGTCGCGAAAAATCTCTTCGTCGCGATTCGCGGAGCAGTACCACATGATCACCTTGTCGCCTGCGCGGATAAGTTTGCCGCGCATCTCGAAGTCATAGACCGCGGTCCGCCGCATGTGCATTACAGGTGTCACGTAGCGGACGATCTCCGATGCGGCCGACGCGAGCAGTTCCGGACGTTCGATCAACCGCTGGCGCTCAGCGGGAAAATTCGTCAGCGCGATAAGTCCTCCGGAAATCGAATTGCGGGTGGTCTCATTACCGGCCACCACGAGCAAGATGAAGGTGCCGAGATAGCGCTCGATACTCACCGCCTCGCCGTCAATCCGCGAGGCTGCGAGCATGCTGATAAGATCGCTTCCCGGTCTGGCAACTCGTTCCTGCCATAGCCTCAGGGAATACTCGCTCATTTCGCGCAGAGCGGTGGCAATATCTGCCGGGCCGCTGCGCATTTCGGGGTCATCTTCGCCGATCATGGTGTTCGACCACGCGAACAGTTTGTGGCGATCTTCCTGCGGCACGCCGAGCAGTTCAGCCAATACCTGGATTGGCAACTCGGCTGCGACTTCGGAGACAAACTCGCACTCGGCCTGGTCGATCAGCTGGTCGAGGATAGCGCATGCGCGCGATCGGACTTGATCTTCGAGCGCCCGCATCCGCGCAGGGGTGAATCCGGGTGTAACCAGCCTTCGGTAAGTGACGTGCGCCGGCGGATCGATGCTGATCATCGGTGCTTCGGTCAGCGTGGCGCCTCCCGTGCCACTCGCGCCAAGACCGAAAGTCCGCTCATCAAACATCCGATGACCGCCGTGCTCGCGCGCCGAGCTGAAGCGCGCAGGATCCTTCGAGATCGTGACGATGTCCTCATAGCGCGTGACGCACCAAAAGCCCGAACCATCACTCTCCGCATTCCAGTGCAGCGGGTCCTCGCGGCGCAGCCGCGTAAAGACTTCGTGCGGTACACCAGCAACGTAGAGGTCAGGGTTCTTAAGGTCGATCACGTCGGGTTCCATACAGGCCCTCAGATCGCGGTTGCGACTCCGTCATCTTTTACTCTAATGCATACCGGTTTCAGCAGCGCACAGTCTTGAAAATGCGAAACCGCGCCTGTAGTCAGCTTAAGATCAGAACTCGCAACCAGGAGAATGCCGGGTGAAAGATTCGCCGCGTGTAGATTTATCGGTTCTTTACCAGCCAATCGCGCTCAATAAATTGAACCTGAAGAATCGGATCGTGATGGCGCCGATGTGCTCGCGCCTGCCTACGCCGGAAGGCGAGGTGACGCAGGCAATGCTGGATCATTATCGCGAGCGGGCACGCGGCGGAGCCGCGATGCTGATAATCGAATTCGCTCGCGTGGACGACAACGCATCTTCCGCGGAGTGGAACATGCTGAGCGCGAGCAGCGATCGCTTCTCGGTCGGACTCAGCCTGCTGGCCGAAACCATAAAACTGTACGGCGCACGTGCCTGCCTGCAACTTGCTCATGCCGGTCGCCAGAGCTCGTATGCTGAACCCTGTCTGGCTCCATCGGCGATTCCCGATCTGATGTACCAGGCTCTAATGGGTTCGCGGTATCAGGTGAGGGAAATCACCCCCAATGAAATCCATCAGGTGATTGAGTCCTTTGCGAACGCGGCTTTGCGAGCCAAAAACGCCGGTTTTGACGCGGTGGAGATCCACGGCGCTCACGGTTATCTGATCACTGGCTTCATGTCGCCGTACTCCAACCATCGAAGCGATGAATTCGGTGGAACTTTCGAGAATCGCATGCGCTTTCCGCTCGCGATCGTTCGCCGATGCCGCGAACTGGTGGGCCCTCGTTTCCCTTTGTTGTTTCGCTACAACGCTGATGACGGTGTGCCGAAAGGGATTACTCTCGATGAAGCCATCCGCTTTGCGCAAATGCTGGAAGCGGCGGGAATAGATGCTCATCACGTAACCGCCTCGATTGGAGAAAGCTGGGAGTTGTGCGAACCACCTATTTACGTCGCCCGCGGCAGTCTGGTGCATCTGGCTGAAGCGGTTAAGAAAGTTGCTAAAAAGCCCGTCATAGCGGTGGGTGGTATCGATGTCCCGCTGGCGGCCGAAGTCGTGCGAAGCGGCAAGGCAGACATAATCGCGATGGGGCGCGCCTTTTTGGCGGATCCTTATTTTCCTGGGAAAGGCGCGAGTGAGGACATCCGATCGATCCGCCCATGCATCCGTTGCAACGAGAGCTGCCTCAACGGCGAGATGACCGCCCGTCCACAACGTTGCGACGTCAATTTCCTTTGCGGCCGCGAAACCAATTATCCGATGACGCCGGCCATCGTTAAGCGCCGCGTCGTTGTGATCGGCGGAGGAGCCGCTGGCATGGAAGCCGCCAGGGTTGCCAAGTTGCGCGGCCATGATGTGGTTCTGTTCGAGAAAAGCTCAGGGTTGGGCGGTCAGTTGAATCTGGCGGCGCTGCTGGGCTTCAAGGAAGATCTGCGGACCTTGATGAACAATCTTGCTTATCAGATCGAACAGGCCGGAATAGATATCCGGATGAACTGCGAAGCCACTAAAGAACGCATCGCGGAGCTGAAGCCCGATGCGTTAATCGTAGCGTGCGGTGTTGAATCGATTATTCGAGACGTAGCCGGAGTGGAACTTCCTCATGTGGCCTTTCCCGTTGATCTGTTGGAGATGAAAGCCAATGCGGGAAATCGAGTGATCGTGGTCGGAGGAGGCTGGCTCGGATGCGATATCTCGGTTTTCCTGGCGCGGCTGGGCAAGGAAGTCATCTTGACTACCAAGAAGGGCAGCACTGATGATTTGATTCCAGAACTCGAACCGTTCACGCGTAAAGTGTTTATAAACATGATGGAGTCCGCTGGCGTAAAAGTCCGCGGCCAACATCAGCTCGTTGAGATCACGAAACGCGGCGCGGTTTTCGATGTAGCGGGAAGTGAAAGCGTTGAAATCGGAGCCGATACCGTTGTTCCTGCGTGGGGATTCCGGCCAAATCGTCAGTTCAACGAGCTGGCTGCCGGCCTCGCTCCTTATCATCGCTTCGTTGGCGATTGCGTCAGGCTGGCCAATCTCCGCGAATCCATTTGGCCCGGTTTCCTTGCCGCATACGAATGCTGAGGTCGTCCTGCAATGAGTGAATTGGAACAATTCGTCGAACAAATCGATCGCGAAGAGCTTAACAATCTGGTCAAGGGCATGGTGCAAATTCCCAGCGTCACCGGCGAAGAAAACGAGTTGCCGAAGTTCGTGGCGGATCGTTGGCGCAGCATGGGATTAGATGCGGTCGAGCTTCACGAGGTAGTGCCGAATCGGTTCAACGTTGTCGGCGTTGTAGATTCCGGGAACCCAGGCAGGACCCTGGTTTTCAACGGGCATCTGGACACGGTTCCGGTGTGTCAGGGTTGGACGCTCGATCCGTACGGTGCGGAAATTCGCGACGGCCGCATGTATGCGCATGGTATCGGCGATCAAAAAGCGGGTATCGCCTGCCAGACGATTGGTGCTCTCGCACTCAAGCGGTCGAAGAAGCACTTTACC
>DATJOQ010000067.1:0-5737 GCA_035506935.1 Binataceae bacterium (SeqCode)
CGGCGCGCTGCGCGGTAAATTCGACGCTCTTGCGATTCAGCGACGCGATAAAAATCGGAATGTGCTTGCGCGGCGGTTCGAAGCGCAGAGTGAACCCACGGTTCAGCTTGAACAGCTTGCCCTCGTAACGAAGCGGGGTGCCCGCAATCAGCGTATCTATGATTTCGACATATTCTTTCATCCGAGTGAGCGCCGGCTCGAATTTGACGCCGTGAAAATGCTCGATCACCTGCGGACCGCTGGTGCCTAATCCGATTATCATGCGCCCGCCGCTCACCTCATCGAGCGTCGCGAAATGCTGCGCCAGGGCAGCCGGCGTGCGCGAATACGTATTGACGATACTGCTGGCCAGGCGCACCCGCCTGGTGTGATCGGCCAGGATCGCCAGCAACGTGAACGCGTCGCGGCCCCATGCTTCAGCCACCCAGATAGAATCGACGCCGGCCTCGTCGGCGATTTCCGCTTGCCTGATCACGCGCTTGACGTCGAGATTGCCCTGCCAGTTAACTGAGATTCCGATTTTGCGCGGCATGTCACACTCCTCGGCAAGAACTCTAGCGAATCTTCGATGAATCGTCGCTGCTGGCGCCTCCGGACAGATCGTGCTTAAAGGTCAGTCAGGCCTGTTTCGGAGGTTATAATGGCCGAGCGCTTTGTCCACGCCATAGTCCGCTTCACCCTGCGATACCGATGGTTCTCGCTGGCCTGGCTCGCCGTGATAACCCTCTTCTTCGCCCATTTCGCACTGTCAGTCGAGATCTACAGCCAGTTCAGCGACCTGCTACCGCAGGCCCATCCGTACATCAAGGCTTACAATCATTTCGCCAAGACTTTCGGCAGCGCCAACACCCTCAGTCTAAGTATCGAGGTCAAAAACGGCGACATCTTCAACGCGCACACCCTGCAGAAGGTCAAATACGCCACCGAGCAAGCAGACGAGATCGACGGCGTCGACCATTACTCCGTGATGTCGGTTACCGACGTCAAAGTGCGCAAGCTGACCGCGACCTCCGGCGGACTGATCGTCGCGCAGCCGGTCATGCCCGACGACATCCCGACCGATCCGGCGGAGCTGCAAAAGCTCAAAGAATCGCTGATGCATAACGACCTCGTGTTCGGCCGTTTCATCTCGACCGACGGCAAGGCCGCGCTGGTGGAAACCGGCTTCACCGAAGCCCGGCTTAATTACGACGAGATCTTCCACGACGTCATGGCGATGAAGAAAGTCGTCGACGACGACAACACCACGCTCTATGCCGCCGGCGAGCCGATGCTCAAGGCGTGGGTCTATCATTACAAGCTCGAGTTGGCGCGGATCTTTGCCACCACCGGCCTGTTCATCTTACTCAGCCTGGTTTTTTACTTCCGGCGGTTTTACGGCGTACTTTTGCCGATGATCGGCGTGGCGGTGCAAGCCGTATGGGGGCTCGGCTTCACCGGCCTGCTCGGCTACAACCTCGACATCCTGGTCCTGGTGATCCCGCTGCTGGTGTCCGCGCGCGCGGCGAGCCACGGCGTGCAGATGATCGAGCGCTACCTGGAAGAGCTGGAATTGACCGGCGAGCGGCATCAGGCGGTCTACAACTCGATGAGCGAGCTGTTCCTGCCCGGCGCGATCGGGGTTCTCGCCGACGCCGCCGGAATCCTGGTGCTCGGCGTCGCCACCATCCCTTTGGTTCGCAAGGTCGCGTTCTTCGCCAGCTTCTGGGGATTCTCCAACATCTTTACGATCCTGATGCTGATCCCGCTGCTGCTCGACATCATGCCGACGCCGAAGGTCACCGAGCATTACGTGCCGCGTTGGATGGTCTCGGCCCTGGTGTGGGTGGGCGATTCCTGCACCAGCCGCACCGGACGCTGGATTGTGTTCGGGATAACCGCGGTGATCGTCACGTTCGGCGTGGAGCAGGCGATGTACATTCCGATCGGCGAAACCGAAGCAGGCTCTCCGCTGCTGTGGCAGGATTCGCCGTTCAACTACTCCGCGCGCAAGGTTAACGGAAAGTTCGCCGGCTCGAGTCAGCTCGTGATTTATCTCCACGGCGACGACAAGAACGCACTCAAAGATCCCGAGCTGCTCGATACGCTCGACAACATGCGCCGCTACATGCTCGAACAGCCGGAGGCTGGCGGCACCCGCGATATCACGAGTTTGGTGCGAGGCGTCAATCGACTGTTCAACTACAACGACCCCAAGTGGGCGATCGTTCCTTCGACACCCATTGGCATCGCCAACCTGGTCTTTATGTATGAGGCCGGTGCGCCGGTCCCCGGCGTGGTTCTTCAATACATGGACTACAACGCGCAAGATGGCCAGTTCGTGGTCTTCTATAAGGACTCGCGCGGCTCGACGATCGACGAAGCGATCATCCGCGCCAAGCGATTTATCGCGGCTCATCCACTGAAACACGTTCAATTTATTCTCGGCGGCGGCAAGATCGGTGTGACCGCCGCGCTGAACGATGAAATCGCCTACTCCGACCGCATGAGCACCATCCTGATCATCGCCGTGGTCTTTACGCTGGTGACCATCAGCTACATGTCCTTCACGGCCGGCGCGATGGTGATGGTGACGCTGGTTGCCGCCGGTGTCGTCAGCTTTTTGTACATTGGGCTCAAGGGTATCGGGATGAATATCAACACTCTGCCCGTGACCGCGGTCGGAATGGGGATCGGTGTCGATTACATCCTGTACGTGGTCGATCGCATCAAGCGCGAGTACGGTCGCCTGCAGGATTACGACCGCGCGATCAAGCGCGCCATCAGCACCACCGGGATGGCGGTGACATTCACCGCGACCACGTTGGTGGGCGGCGTGCTCCCCTGGTACTGGATGTCGAGCTTGAGATTCTCGGCCGAGATGGCGCTGCTGCTGGGGCTGCTGATGCTAACGCACTGGCTGGCGGCGATCACTCTGGTGCCGTCCATTTTCGCGATCGTGCGGCCCAAGTTCGTGGCGCGCGGCGTCGAACAGTCGACTGCCGAGCCGATGCGCTCGCGCCCCGAGGCCTTGGTTACTCGCGCGACTTAGATCCGCTTCGAACTGTTGCCGCGAGCCTTCGCGATAACGCGACATGGATTTGTCTACGCCAGGTCCGGTGCATTATTAGCGGTGATCGTAACCGCGCTGTGCGAATATTGCTGTGCGGAGACATGATGGCTATCAACTGGTCGAATATTGATCGCCGATCAACCTGTGGGCGGGTCCTGCGGATGCCGCTGCGTTTGCTGCCCCACGGCAAAATCATGACCATTCGGCGAGGCCCCGCAGCCGGGCTAAAGTGGACCGTCGGCAGCGCGGACCACGGATGCTGGCTCGGCACCTACGAACTCGCCAAGCAACGCTCGCTCGAACAATTCGTCAAGCGCGGGATGACTATCTACGACGTCGGCGCACAAGCCGGCTTTTACACTTTGTTTTTCTCGTGCCTGGTCGGATCGGGCGGAGCCGTCTACTCCTTCGAGCCCTGCGCTTACGAAGCTCGCAACCTGCTCGAGCACGTTCGCATCAATCATTTGCAAAACGTCCGCGTGATCCAGGCGGCGCTGTGGAAGACGTCCGGGTTGAGTCCGCTGACTATCGACCAGGGCCAGACGCAAAACAAAATCCCCTCCGGGAACGGTGCCGATTCGATTCTCCAGGTCCCGACCTTTGCGCTCGACGAGCTCAAGCTTCCTCCCCCCCAACTGATCAAGATGGACGTCGAAGGCGCCGAATCCGCGGTTTTGCAAGGCGCGCTTCGCACGCTCCAGGAACATCGCCCGATCATGTTTGTCGCTCTTCACGATGACGAACAGCGGCGTGCCTGCGCCGAGCTGTTGCATCGCTCGAATTACACGCTCTACGCTCTAGACGGTACGCGATTATCCCATCACATCGAGCTGGATGAGATTTACGCACTGCCGTAGCGCTGCATGACTGATTAGCTGGCGCTCGGTCGTCGCGCACTGTCGCGCGCAGTGTTCTGAAGCAGAACAGGCGTCCGGTTCTGCGACCCGCCGTTTCGCATCGGTAGCGGCGGCGGGCACGCACCTGCGCTGATCGCGCGCCCGAACCGTGCAAATTATGCACTGGTCTTTTCCTTGCTTTATACAAACTCAGCTGGTACGAGTCTGCGCAACTTTGTGCCTGAAAGTAGCATTTTGTTAACAGACAGCCCGCAGGATTTATTAACAGCCAGGCGCCGTCGCTTCCGCCGCGAACGTCTGAACGGCGCTGAGTGAGAGCTCAATTGGCAACTCCGCTGGTCGCGACACGCAAATGAATCGCCGAAGGAACCGGGGCATCGAATGGGGCAGATCGGTGTACTCGGGGGTATCAGCTATCTCCGTGGCAATCGTCCTTCTTTTTTCCGCGTCGAGGATAAACGCCGCTCCGCCGGCTGTCAGAATAACATTGCCGTCAAACCGCGCCACGGTCTCGGGGATGATGACGATTCGGATCCAGGAGAGCGCCAGCGTAACCGCTCTCAAGTTCTATATCGATGGAAACCTGATTGCTTCAGGCGCCTCTGTGGGCGGCCAACCTTACTCGACGAGCTGGAATTCGACCGCAGTCGTGAACGGCACGCACACCCTGTTCGTCAGCGGATACAACTCCGCCAATCAGATGATTGGGCAGCAAACCGTTTCGATCACTGTCTCCAATCGCAAGAAAGCCTCTGCCACGCGCACTCCGACTCCCACCGCGACGCTGACGTTGACGCCGACCCGAACCGCGACCACGACCCCGACTCCTGCGCGAACGCCGACCTCGACTCCGACTCCGACTCCCTCCGCAACGCGCACGCCAACCGCATCACCTACCATCACAGCAACCGCGACGACGACCGCAACGCCGACGCGCACCGCAACACTAACGCCGACAGTGACGCGAACCGCCACCGCGACTTCGACGCGAACGCCAACTCCAACGCCGACGACGCCGCCTCCATCCCCGACCGCGACCACAACCGCGAGCGGCACCGTCTTCTACGTCGCGCCCAACGGCAGCGATTCCAACAACGGCAGCTCCGGATCGCCCTGGCTCACGATCCAGCACGCCGCCAATAGCCTGAAGCCCGGCCAGACCGCGATCGTCGAAGCCGGCACCTACGACGAGCGCGTGACGATTACGTCGTCAGGCACCTCCAGCGAGCCGATCGCGCTGGAAGTCGCAAGCTCGGCCGACGTTCAGATGCTCGGATTCAACCTGTCGGCCAGCTATTGGGTATTGAACGGCTTCGACGTCTCGACGCAGACCAACGGCAACAACGGTATCGGGATCTACATCTCGAATTCCGCCAGCTACGATACGATCGAGAACAATTACATCCACGAGCTCTGTCACGAGGGTATCGTGATGGATCCGACCGTTTCGTATATTTCGGTGCTCAACAATCGCATCTGGCGCGCCGAGATGGCGGGCGCTCAGGTCGACGGCCTCAACAATCTGATCCAAGGCAACGAAGTCTGGGACACGCAGCAGGAGCCAGTGATCGCGGGTGGTATCTACTCCGCTTGCGTTACCCCGAACGGCGCGGACGCGGACGCTTTCCGCTTCTTCGGCCAGAATCACGTGTTCCGTTCCAACTACATGCACGATATTTATTACGCAACGACGGTGAACCCCGATCCGCACACCGATTGCTTCCAGACCTGGGGCGAAGCAGGGGAGAGCACCAATAACATCCTGATCGATCGCAACTGGTGTGTGTGGCCCACCAACGGCAGCCTCGGATCGATGGGCGATGTGTCC
>DATJOQ010000068.1:0-2887 GCA_035506935.1 Binataceae bacterium (SeqCode)
CCGCGTGATCGGGCGCCGGCCCTACACGAGCCTGGAGTCTCAGAATTCTCTGAGATTTTCGCGCAATGTCGGATAGGTGTACGAGGTGCGCATCAGGCCGCGGCGCTGGAGCGCCGGAACCAGGCCCTCGGTTATCTCGATAATCTGATTGCGGCTGACGCGCTGATTGTGAGTCGTGATCAGAAAACCGTCGCCGCCAACCTGCTCGTTTATATCGCCCATTTGATCGGCCATCTGATCGGGCGTGCCGACCAGTTCGATCGATGACTCGAACTCGGTCGATTCGTAGGTGAGCTGGCGCAGCGTCTTATTGGCTCCGTACTGCGTGAACTTGTCGAGCGAGCCCTGCTCGCCGTTGGTGGTGAGCTTCGGCAACGGCTTATCGAGGTCGTACTTCAGGAAATCGATATCGGTTATCGCGCCGATCAGCGCCAGAGTCTGTTCGACGAACTCCGGCGACTTGGCCATCTTCTCGCGCTTGGCGCGCGCTTCCGCCTCGGTCGCGCCCAGGTTGCAGATCACCAGGAACAGTACCTTGATATCGTCCGGATTGCGGCCGTGCTTCTTGGCGCGCTCGCGAATGTCGTTTCGGTACCACTTCATCCCTTCGATACCGTCGGCCAGCGTGATGATCGAATCTGCGTGCTTGGCGGCGAATTCACGCCCGCGATCCGATCCCCCTGCCTGTACATACACCGGACGTCCCTGCGGCGCGCGCACGGTGTTCAGCGGTCCACGACACTTGAAATACCTGCCTTTGTAATTGATCGGATGGACCTTCTTGTAGTCGACGTAGACGCCGCTTTCGTGATCCATCACCACCGCGCCGTCGTCCCACGAATCGAAAAGCTGGTTAACCAGTTCCATGTACTCGTCCGCCTGGTCGTAACGAACCTGGCGCTCGGGCAACACGTCCAAACCGAAATTCTGGGCCGCAAGATCCTCGGCGCTGGTCACGATATTCCAGCCGAAACGCCCATGGCAGATATGATCGAGGGTGGTGGCGAGTCGCGCGAGCAGAAAAGGCGGGTACCCCAGCGTCGACATCGTGATCACTATCCCGAGCCGCTGGGTCGCATAGCCCATCAACGCAGCCAGCGGAGACGGATCGTGCTTCGGTGCGAGGCCGTGCTTCAAATACATTTCAGCGCTTCCGCCCAAGGCCTCGGAGACGCACAGTTTGTCTTCCACCATGATGTAGTCGAAGCAGGCGCGTTCCAGCGCCCTAGCCATTTCGATATAGAACTGGCCGTCCCACGGCATCCCGCCGCTGGAGAACGGCTCGTTCCAGATATCGGCGACGAAATTCATGAACCAGCCCATGTGAAACTTCTTCCTGGCCATTTCCTTGGTATCCTTCCGTTTGTGGAATAATTTTTCAGCCGCGACGCGACGCCAACGGCCGCGGGCCGAGGTACTCGCCTGACGCGGGAGAAATTTGTTTGAGTTTGTAAAGCGCTTGTACGAGAGCGGTCAGATCCTGCTTGGCGCCGTCCGTCAGGTTACCCTCGACGAAATCCGCGGATGAAAGATAAACGCTGGTCGGCACCACGATCGCACCGAACCAGGCCAACACGTCGCGCAGATGCCAATCCACGCCGAGGTAATGATGATTCGTCGCACCCATCGCGACGATTCCGATCGGCTTGCCGGCCAACGCTTCTATCGGCAGATGGTCGAGCAGATTCTTGAGCGCTCCGGTATACGATCCGCGATACACGGGACTAGCCAGGATTACGGCGTCGGCCTGGCTGACTCGCGCGACGACCGAGCCGGTGTCGTCGTCATATTTATCCGGCGGCCGGCCGTCGGCGAATGCGATACGGCAATCAGCCAGATTAATCAGGTCGGTTTCGAAAACGCTGCCAGCCGCGGAGTTCTCTGACTCCAGCGTCCATTTGAGCGCACTGAGCAACCGCCCAGGCGGTGTAACACTGCCAAGTACCCCTACTAGTTTGGCCATATGCACGCGTTCCGCACGGTCCGGACAATCTTACTTTCTAAGTTGTAGCCCCAGTCGTTTGAGCAGCTTCAGCGCAGCAACTCACATGCCAGAAGGTGCGAAGTCGAAAGGTATCTTTGTCC
Source organism: Binataceae bacterium (SeqCode) (assembly GCA_035506935.1). Lineage (GTDB taxonomy): Bacteria > Desulfobacterota > Binatia > Binatales > Binataceae > DATJOQ01. The sequence continues at coordinate 2,086 of DATJOQ010000068.1, forward strand.
TACGCGATCTTGCGAGAACGACGCGAATCCCGACCCAACTGATCTACGAAATTTCGTGAGCAATACGAATATTCGCAGTTGTCCCTTATCAAAGCCAAATTCGCGCTGGTCAGTTGGTCGACCGCTCCCTAACTTCGATTGTTGGTCGAGAGTACCACTATGGCCCATTGAGGCCGTTATTAAGTAGGGAGTGGTCCGTCCTATCAAAAATATCAGGACGTTCAGGCCGCGCGCGCGGTGATCGCATATTCGTGGTGCAGTCCGTTGAGGATGGCATGAGCGAGAACGGAAGTTGGTCGGTCGAACCGATGCCGATGCAATTGTAAACGCTGTGGTTCCTCACAAACCTTGTATCTCGAAATTTGAGTCTTTAGTTGATGGAGAACATCGGCGCGGTAGACCGCCACAACCTAGGTCGCGAGAGGCCGTGGATTAGCAAGGATCGCCGCGCCGACGACGGCTAGAGCCCGAACAGTCGCTGGGGCCGCAAAGCGAGCCCGGATTATACAAGGACGGGTGACGCCGGAAGGAAAGGTGACCGAGATGGAAGACGAGGTGTTCGTGGGAATCGACGTCTCCAAGTTTGAGCTCGAAGTCGCGATTCTGCCGAGCGAAGCGGCGTGGAAACGCGGATCATCATGGCCGGGGGTAACGACCTGCCACGGAAGGTAGATGTCCCTGCTAGAAATCCGGTCTGAAGCAAGGAACGGGATCGTCGCAGCCTGAGACTTGAGTGGGGCACAACCGCCAAGAAACACCAAGTTTCAACAGCAATTCGGCGGCAATCCGCTCTTCACCCCAA
>DATJOQ010000069.1:0-3543 GCA_035506935.1 Binataceae bacterium (SeqCode)
GCCGGCGTGGTCGGATGCTGGCGATCCGTCCGCGCCGGCGCCGATGAGTTATCGCAGGCGGGTTTCTATCTGACGCATCGACGCTGCTATTTGATCAGCCCCTCTTCCTGCATCGCTTCGCGAACCTTGGGTCGCGCCGCCACTCGATCGGCAAAAGCTTTGACGTTGGGCCATTGGTTCAGATCGATCTTTACGTACCCAGCCCAGGTCGTCATCACATACAGATAAGCGTCGGCCACGGTGAAATCGGAGCCCATGAGGAACGGAGTCCCTTTTCCAAAATGCCGATCGAGGTAGGTGAAACGATTCGAGAGATTTTCTTTAGCGATACGTTTGTAATCGTCGGGAACCGCGGACTGAAATAAAGCACCGAAGGTTTTGTGCAGCTCGGAAGTGATGTAGTTCAGCCACTCCTGTAGCTTGTAGCGCTCGAACGTCCCGTTCTTGGGCGCCAGTTTGGAATCCGGCTTTTGATCCGCCAAGTACTGAACGATCGCGGGACCTTCAGTGAGAATTTCGCCGCCATCCAGCAGCAGCGTCGGAACCTGGCCTTTGGGATTTACCGCGGTAAAATCGCTGCCGCTCTTGGTCTTTTTGGTTTTGAGATCAACCTGCTCGAGCTCGGCGCTGATTCCCGCTTCGCGCAACACAATATGCGGTGAAAGCGAGCATGCGCCTGGAGAAAAATACAGCCTCATATCCGGTCTCCTTTTCTGATCACGATCGTTATCTTGAGTTCAGACACTAGACGAAGCGAATTGAACGCTCAGGGCAGCAATGCGTACGTGGAGGTAGTGAGAAACTCCTGATAATTTTCATCCAGCGCCAGACGCTCGAATAGCTCGCTGGCCTCTTTGAACCTGCGCCCGCCGAACACGCTGGCGCCCAACGCATTTTTGATTTTCTCCAATTCCTGCGTCTCGATTTCCTTGACCAGCTCGCGCGTAATCAGCGGTCCTTCGGCCAGATGCGCGCGGTTGTGCAGCCACTGCCAGACCTGCGAACGAGCGATCTCCGCAGTCGCCGCATCTTCCATCAGGTTAAAAATCGCGACAGCGCCGGAACCGCTGATCCAGGCCTCGATGTACTGCAGGCAGACGCTGACGTCGTTGCGCAATCCGGTTTCCGTGATACTGCCTTCGGGCACCTTGACGTTGAGCAGCTGCGCCGCGCCCGGACTCGCTCCTTCGCGGATGAATTCAATCTGATCGGCCCGCTGCCCGAGCGCGTCGTCGAAAATCGTCATCGCAACCGGCACCAAATCGGGATGCGCAACCCAGGTGCCGTCAAAGCCCATCTTCGACTCGCGCTCCTTGTCCTCGCGCACTCGGGCCAGCGCCATCTCGTTAATTTCGGGATTTCTGCGATTCGGAATGAAAGCCGCCATCCCGCCAATCGCGTGCGCGCGCCTGCGATGGCACGTCCTCACCAGCAACTCGGCGTACGCGCGCATGAACGGCACGCCCATGCCGAGCTGATTTCGATCGACCAGCACGAACTGCGGATGATTGCGAAACTTCTTGATGATGCTGAAGAGATAATCCCAGCGGCCGGCGTTGAGCCCGGCGCTATGCTCGCGCAGCTCGTACAGGATCTCGTCCATCTCGAACGCGCCCAGAATTGTTTCGATCAGAACGGTCGCGCGAATCGTTCCCGATGGCACGCCCAATGAGTTCTGGGCAAACAGAAAGACGTCGTTCCACAGACGCGCCTCGAGATGGCTTTCCATCTTGGGCAAATAAAAATACGGCGCGCTGCCGCGAGCCATCAGCCGCCGCGCGTTGTGAAAGAAATAGAGGCCGAAGTCCGTCAGGCTCGCCGATATCTGCTGGCCGTCGGCCACCAAATGTTTTTCGTTCAGATGCCAACCGCGCGGACGCACGATTAATGTCGCGACGTTTTGATTGAGGCGGTAAACCTTGCCGTCCGGATTGGTGAATTTGATCCGCCGCTCGATAGCCTCGATACAATTGATTTGTCCGGTGATGATGTTGTCCCAGGTCGGCGTGAGCGAATCCTCGAAATCCGCCATGAACACTTTCGCGCCCGAGTTGAACGCGTTGATCATCATCTTACGTTCGACCGGCCCGGTAATCTCGACCCGGCGGTTCTGCAAATCGGCCGGCGCTGGCGCGACTTGCCAGCTCCCTTCACGAATCGCGCGCGTGGCCGGAAGAAAATCGGGCATTTCGCCGCGATCGATCGCGGCCTGCCGGTCGGCACGAGCACGCAAAAGTTGCTGGCGCCGCGGATCGAACTTGTCGTGCAGTTGCGCCACGAACTCGAGCGCGTCGGGAGTTAAAATCTCCTTCGAGCGGTTCACCTCCGGAGCGGCAACACTAATGCCCTTAGCGCTCATGCTGGCCTCCAATGGAATTGACTGGGTTACTTACTGGTCTAGCCCAAGCCAGCGGCGATGTGAAGAAGTTGTCCACGGCATCTGTTTCACTTGAAGAAATGCTACATTGCATGCTCGCATCATCCACATAAACTTCGCGTAGCGAGGAAGCCATGAAGTATTCGGAATACGAGCATCTGTTGTTCGAGCGTCATGAAGACGGCGTGCTGATGATCACGCTCAATCGTCCCGACGTGTTGAACGCGACCAATGCGCGCTTGCACTGGGAATTGACCCAGGTATGGAAGGATATCGGCGAAGATCCCGAGACTCGCGTCGCGCTGGTAACCGGCGCCGGCCGGGCCTTCTCCGCCGGCGGCGATCTCTCCTTGATCAAAGAGCAGGCCGGCAACTTCGAACTGATCGCGAACATCACGCGCGAAGCCGGCGACATCGTCTACAACATGATCAATCTCGAAAAGCCGATCGTGTCCGCGATCAACGGCGTTGCGGTCGGCGCCGGATTGGCGGTCGCCCTGATGGCCGATATCAGTATCGCATCCGAAACCATGCGCATCACCGACGGCCATCTGCGGCTCGGCGTCGGCGCGGGCGATCACGCCGTCATTATCTGGCCGCTGCTGTGCGGAATGGCAAAGGCTAAGTACTACCTGATGACCGCCGAATTCATCGACGGCAAGGAAGCCGAGCGCATTGGGCTAGTCAGCCTGTGCGTGCCGCCCGATCAATTGATGGACCGTGCGATGAACGTCGCGCGCGGCCTCGGCCGCGGTCCGCAGCATGCGCTCAGATGGACCAAGCGCTCGCTCAACAACTGGCTCAAGATGTTCGCCCCGGCTTTCGACGCCTCGCTCGCTTTCGAGATGCTCACCTTCTTCGGCGCCGACGTCAAAGAAGGCGCAGATGCCATCGTGCAGAAACGCCCGCCGGTATTCCCGAGCACCAAGGGATAGCAAAATTCAGGCGCGCCCGCCGGCGCGCCTGAATCTCGTAGTGTCCGTGAATCGACCGCTCCGAATCCTCAGCCGGCGTGGGCATGGATGGGAGCGGAGCGGTCGGCTTCGAGGCGAGCGCCGCGCATGACGACCTGCTCGCCGAAACGGGCCCACAGGATAGGGGAGAGCACGGCGCTCATGACGAAGCACAGCGCCAGCACCAGGCCCATGCCGAAGCCGACGTAGCCG
>DATJOQ010000070.1:0-2813 GCA_035506935.1 Binataceae bacterium (SeqCode)
AATTCAAGCTGGGCAACTACCGGTATGACGATCGCGTGCGAGACCGGCGGTTTTTTCTCGTGGACCAAGAGCGCGGCTTGATCATGACGGCCGGATTTATCGATCACGCGGGAAGGCTCGAAAACTTTACGCTAACCGACGGCACGGCGATCAAATCGCCGATCAGGACGCCGAGCACGCTTTGCTTCCTCGAGCTCTTTAAAATTCGCGGCGGGAAGATTCAGCAGATCCTTTCCGTGTTTAACAGCGTGCCTTATAACATGCCGTCTCCGTGGGTTGCGGACCCATCTAGGTGAGGTCGAGAATTCTCGCCGAGGAAGGTCGCATGGCAACGCTATCAAAAACGACCCTCACGCTCGCATGGGGCGCCGCCGTCCTGATGGCCGGGACGTTCGCCGCGCGGTTCACTCGGGCTCACGACGCCCAGAGCCAAGCTAGCGCGCGCGGGCAAATTGACGAGGCGCGCTTGCTCGCGGCCGACAAGCATCCCGATCAATGGCCGACAAGCGGGCGCGACTTCGGCAAGAGCCATTATTCGCCGCTCACCCAAATCAACAAGGACAACGTGGATCGTCTTGGATTCGCCTGGGATTACGATACGCACACGATTCGGGGCCTCGAAGCCACTCCGATTGTGGTGGATGGCGTGATGTTCACTTCGGGATCCATCGGTCAGGTGTATGCGCTCGATGCGAGGACGGGCCAAGAACTGTGGACGTACTCACCCAAAGTGAACATGCGAGTGAATCAGCGCGCGTGTTGCGACGAAGTGAATCGCGGCGTAGCGGTCTGGAAAGGCAAGGTGTACGTCGCGGCGTTCGACGGGCATTTGATCGCGCTCGACGCCACGACGGGCCGCGAAGTGTGGAATGTCGATACGATTGTCGACAAAAAACGCGCGTACACAAGTACCGGAGCGCCGCAGGTAGCGGGCAAAGTTGTCGTGATCGGAAATGCTGGGGCGGAGTATGACGCGCGAGGTTACGTCAGCGCATACGATCTCGATACTGGCGAACTCGCCTGGCGTTTCTACACGGTTCCCGGTGATCCTTCCAAGCCGTATGAAAATCCCGAGCTGAAGCTTGCCGCGAAAACCTGGGATCCGAAAAGTAATTGGCCGATGGGCGGCGGCGGAACGGTTTGGGGCGATATGGCCTACGACCCTGAACTCAACCTTCTCTATTTCGGGACCGGCAACGGCACCTACTACGATCAATCGAAGCGCAGCCCCTCCGGCGGAGACAATCTTTTCATCTCCTCAATACTTGCGATCAATCCGGATACCGGCCGGATGGTTTGGTATTACCAGGAAGCGCCGGGAGATCAGTGGGATTACGACGTCGTGCAACACATTGTGCTGGCCGATATCAAGATCGATGGACGGTTGCGCAAGGTGCTGATGCAAGCGCCGAAGACGGGCTTCTTCTACATCATCGATCGCAAGACAGGCCAAGTCCTCTCCGCGAAGAAATTCGTCCCCGTTACTTGGGCTGACCACATCGACCTAAGCACGGGGAGACCGGTTGAATCGGCCGGCGCGCGAGATTATAGGTACTCGACCAATGGCAAGAAATACATCGAGCCATCGCCGATGGGCGGCCACAACTGGAATCCGATGTCCTATGATCCGCAGACGGGTTTGGTCTACATTCCCGCGACGGAAAATGGGCAGACCGGAATCTTCTCCGGGAAGTCGTCTCTGCGCGCGTTCGATCCGCTCAGCGGCAAGATTATATGGGATGTGCCGAGCTCGGATTGGTGGGATCGCTCGGGCGCGCTCTCGACCGCCGGAGGCGTGGTTTTTTCGGGAAGCGTGATCGGGCATTTCTACGCGCGCGACGCGCTTACAGGGAAAACACTGAAAGATATCGACGTCGGATCGTCCATCATGGCAGGGCCGATGTCTTACAGCATCGATGGCACGCAGTATGTTGCGGTGATGGCGGCGTGGGGCGGCGGCGGCTGGAATTTCCCGCACCCGACAAGCGCCGCCCAACAACGTGGGAATGAAGGGCGCATCATCGCGTTCCAATTGAACGGAGGCGCGGTGCCGATGCCGCCGCTGCTGCCCCCTATCCAGCCGATTCCGCAGCCGCCCGCACAAACCGCGTCGGCAGAGCAGATCAAGAAGGGCCAGGATCTTTTCAACGCGCACTGCAGCTCGTGCCACTTGAATGCGCCCGGCACCGGCGCTCCCGATCTGCGGCGCATGACGCCGGAGACCCACGATGCCTTCAGGCCAATCGTGCTCGGCGGAATTCTGCAAAACGCTGGAATGCCGCCATGGGACGACGTGCTGAGTCCGGCGGATGCCGATGCGATACATGCGTATTTGATCTCGCTCGCGTGGGATGCCTACGATAAGCAACAAGCAACGCCGAAGAACTGAAATCGGCCCCTGCCTTAGGTTAGAATCGCGGCTAAGATGGCCTCGGAAACGAGAAAGCCCGTCATTGCGGTCTACCCCGGCTCCTTCGATCCGGTGACGAACGGTCATTTGGATTTGATCGAGCGAGGCGCGCAGATCTTCGATCAGTTGATCGTAGCGGTAGCGCGCAACCTCGAGAAAGATCCGCTATTTCCCGTAAACGAACGCGTCGAGATGCTTCAGGCGGTTACTTTTGATCTGAAGAACGTGGCTGTCGATGTGTTTGACGGATTGTTGATGGATTACGCCCGACAGCAGGACGCCAGGGTGGTCTTGCGCGGGATTCGCGCCGTCTCCGACTACGAATACGAGTTGCAGATGGCGATGATGAATCGCAAGATCGAGCCGCAAGTCGAAACCGTCTTCATGCTGCCCGGCGAACCTT
>DATJOQ010000071.1:0-2194 GCA_035506935.1 Binataceae bacterium (SeqCode)
GGATGCCGATCCTGTACGAGAATCCCAAAGAGATCGGGGCGGACCGTATCGTCAACGCGATCGCGGCCTACGATCACTGCAACAGCGCCTGTATCGTGGTCGACTTCGGCACAGCGACCACCTTCGACTACGTGACTGGCCGCGGCGAATACGTCGGCGGAGCGATCGCCCCGGGCCTGGGAATTTCGGTCGACGCGCTGGTCGCGCACGCGGCCAAGCTCTATCGGGTCGAACTGGTGCGGCCGCGCGAGGTGGTCGGCCGTACCACCGTCACCGCGATTCAATCGGGGCTGATCTACGGCTACACTTCGCTGGTCGACGGACTGGTGAATCGAATCCGCAAGGAGCGGGGCGAGAAGGTGCGCGTGATCGCAACCGGCGGGTTGGCCGGGCTGATCGCGCCCGAATCCGAAACTATCGAGGAAGTGGACGAATACCTGACGCTCAAGGGCCTGCGTCTGATTTTCGAGCGCAATCGCTCTTCCAGGGAGGACTGAAATCGCCATGGACCGGCCGCGCCGCGTAGTCACCGACTCGATGATCGGAATCAAGCTGCCCAACTACGCCCGCTATTCTCCGCGCGTGGCGTTCGTACTCGGGCAAAATCCAGGGATGTTCACCGGACCGGGCACCAACACCTACCTGGTGGGAACCAGCCGCCGTCCGCTGCTGCTGGATACCGGCGCCGGAGTGGCTTCCTATGCCGACATCCTGGTGGAAGGAGTGGCGGAGCTGAGTCATAGCCGCGAGCTTGACAAAATCGTCGCGACGCACGGCCATGCGGACCATATTGGCGGCGTGCGCCAGATACGCGAACGATTCGGCGAGGTCGAGGTGATGAAAAAGCCCTGGCCCGAACGCGACGCCGCGCTCAAAGCGACGCCCGACAAGGTGCTCGAAGCCGGCGATGAGGTCGCGACCGAAGGCGCGACGCTGAAGGCGGTATTTACTCCCGGCCATGCGCCCGATCATCTATGCTACTATCTGATCGAAGAACGGGCGCTGTTCACCGGCGACGTCGTGCTGGGAGCCGGAACCACGGTGATCCCCGAAGAGGGCGGCGATCTCGGGCTATATCTCGATTCTCTGAAGCGACTACTGGAATTGGATCTCGAGACGATCTACCCTGCACATGGTCCGGTGATCCGAAATCCGGAGCAAAAGATCCGCGAATATATCGCGCATCGTGAGCTCCGCGAGAACCAGGTGCTGGACGCGCTCAAGCTGGGACCGCAGGACGTGATGGCGATCGTGAAGAAGATTTACACCGACGTGCCCGAGTCGTTGCATCAGGCGGCTGCGAGTTCGATCCGGTCTCATCTCAAGAAACTGCGCAAAGAAGGGGCGGTAACCGAGCTTCAAGATCAATGGACGCTCAGGTGAAGAAGGGCCTGAAGCCCTTTGCCACCGTAGTTGTGGCCCTGCTTTTAGCGCTATCACCCTGCCGCGTTATTCTCGCGGGCGACGCGGACAAACCCGAAGTTGTCGAAGTTCCCGAGCAGCCCGAGGCGCAGGCCAACGCCGCGTCCGACAAGGGCTCGAGCACGGCGGAGATTCCAAGCGCTGCCGACGAACCGGTAATCCAACAACAGCAGCAGCAATCTGCCCCCGATCCGGCGAGCCAGACCGCTGATTACGACGGATTCAATTCCGCGCCGCCGGTAGTGCCCAATCTGCGGAGTTTGCGCGAGTTCATGGATCAGATGAACGACGCGTCTCCGCTGGGGCTGGAGCTGCGCGAGGAACGTTCGAGTCTCAAAACCGGCGAGACTATCAGCGGCCTCGCCGTTATCAGCATCGAACAAAACAGTCCCGCGGCGCGCGCCGGGCTGCATCCTTATAGCGGCGCCACGCACGCAGTGCTCGAAGGCGCCACGATGGCGGCGACGATGGTGTTCCCGCCGGCGATCGTCGCGCTCACGATTATCGACCAGACTCATGTAGGGGAATCCTACGATCTGATTATCGGGGTCGACGGTACGCGAGTGTGCGATTTGCTCGAGTTCGAGGACCAGACGCGGATGCTGAAGCCGGGCGACACCGTGTATTTGAACATCGTGCGGGGCGGGACGCGGATGCAAATCCCGGTTTTGCTGCCGCCGCTGACGCAGGCCTCGACACAGGCGTCGAAGTGATCGGTGATTCCTGACTCCGAACGCCGATAGTATTAGGGCGTTTTTCTCTTTACATCGTA